>DASUGV010000371.1:0-13394 GCA_036273835.1 Rhodocyclaceae bacterium | reverse complement strand
GAATTCACCATTGACGTACAACTGCGGAATGGTTGGCCAATTCGCGTATTGCTTGATGCCCTCGCGAATTTCCTGATCTTCCAAAACATTCACCGACGCATATTGATCGACGCCGCTCAATTTCAGTATCTGTGCCACCGTCGACGAAAAACCGCATTGCGGAAACTGCGGCGTGCCTTTCATGTAAAGCACAATCGGGTTGGAGCTCACAGTTTTCTGGATAGTCTCTTGCACATTCATTTCGTACTCCAATCGTTGCCTGAATCGAAGCGCCAAGACGGACCAATAAGGCGCCAATACTTGAGTAATTTTATCGGATTATGGTCTATGAAGTAAGACCAGGCGGCGGAGAAATCCATTGTCCGCCCGTCACGCGCTCGATCCCCGCCAGATCAGACCACGATTGAATATCACCGAAGCCCGCAGCAGCGAACAAATCGCGTACTTGGGCTGCCTGGTTATAACCATGTTCCAGCATTAGCCAGCTACCCGATAACAAATGCGCTGACGCACTTGTGACGATGCGACGAATATCATCGAGTCCATCGGCGCCGCCGACCAACGCGGTACGTGGCTCGAAACGCACATCGCCTTGCGCAAGATGAGGATCGTCCACAGCAACATAAGGAGGATTCGAGACGATCAGATCGAATTGCTCTCCGGCGACAGACTCGAACCAGTTTCCACATCGCATACACACAGTGGCGCCGAGAGCCCGTGCATTCTCCTGCGTCACTGTGAGCGCCTCCGGCGAAGCATCCACGGCAATGACGAAAGCATTTTTTGACTGCAAGGCCAACGTAATCGCAATCGCGCCAGTGCCGGTGCCCAGATCGAGAATGCGGGGCGATCCAACACCACGTAATTTCTCCAACGCGAGTTCGACCAGCAATTCGGTCTCGGGGCGAGGAATCAGCGTGTCCGATGTGACTTTGAAGACGCGCCCATAAAATTCGCGCTCGCCCGTGAGATAAGCAATAGGCTCGCCGGCCTCGCGTCCACTTACCCATTTGACATAATTTTTCGCCGCTTCGAGTGGCAGCTCGCGTTCCGCAAAACCCGCTAGTGTCGCGGCGCTCACGCCTGCCGCCTTGCGCAGCAGCACGCGAGCGTCAACACCATCGATATGACCACGCGCCCAAGCGAGGGCTTCGCCCAAGGTTCGCGGCAACGTACTCACGCTTCCTCGGTAAGCTGCGCCAGCAATTCAGTCTGATGCTCGGTCGTGAGACCATCGATCAGCTCGCCGATGTCACCGTCCATTGCCGCGTCCAACTTATACAAAGTGAGATTGATGCGATGATCGGTGATACGGCCCTGCGGAAAATTATAGGTACGTATGCGTTCCGAGCGATCGCCGCTACCGATCAAACTCTTGCGCGTCGCCGCTTCCTTGGCCTGCATTTCGCGCAGCTTGGCGTCGTTGATGCGCGCCGCAAGTACGCTCATGGCCTGCGCCTTGTTGCGGTGCTGGGAACGATCATCCTGACATTCGACGACGATACCTGTCGGAATATGCGTAATGCGTACTGCCGAATCGGTCTTGTTGATATGCTGGCCACCCGCGCCGCTGGCGCGAAAAGTATCGATACGCAGATCCGCCGGATTGATATCGATCTCGACCAGTTCGTCGGCTTCCGGCATCACCGCGACAGTACACGCCGAAGTATGAATGCGCCCTTGCGTTTCGGTCTGTGGCACGCGCTGCACACGGTGACCACCCGACTCGAATTTGAGTTTCGAATACGCACCGAAGCCGACGACGCGCATGATGACTTCCTTGTAGCCGCCCAGGTCGGACTCGTTGGCGGACACCACTTCAACTCTCCAGCCCTGTCGCTCGGCATAGCGCGTGTACATGCGAAATAAATCGCCCGCGAACAGGCCCGCTTCGTCGCCACCGGTACCGGCACGAATTTCCATGAACAAATTGCGTTCGTCATTCGGATCGCGCGGCAGCAATGCAATCTGCAATTCGCCTTCTATACGCGTCTGTGCTGCGCGCGCGCTGTCCAGTTCGCTTTGCGCAAGCTCCTTCATCTCGGCATCGCTCAACATTTCCTGGGCACCGCGTTCGTCCAACTCGGCACGCAAAAAATCCTTATAGAGCTTCACGACAGGGCCAATCTCCGCATGTTCGCGCGTGAGTTTGCGATAACGGTCCATGTCATCGGTGGCGCCTTCGGACGACAGCACGCCATCGAGTTCTTCTTGGCGAAAAGCGAGTTGTTCGAGCTTGGTGCGAATACTTGGAGTCATGTTTCGTTGCTCGGCGCTTCGTCCGTGTCGTCGTCCCTAGCGATAGTTTCCGCATCACTATGACTTGATTGATCGTTCGACTCGGTATTCAAATTGAATAATCTTTGTACAGTCTCCGCTGCGCGCAGGACAGCAACCCCTTCGGCGCGGTTGAGAAATTGCGTAGGCCCATGCAGTAACTTGTTGGTGAGACTTTGACTGAGCGATTCGAGTACCCGTTGCGGATTCTCGCCGCGTGCCAGTTGCTTCGCGGCGCGAGCAAGCTCGGCCTGGCGCAACGCTTCGGCGCGCTCGCGCAAAGCACGAATGGTGGGCACGGCTTCGCGTTGTTCAATCCAGTGGAGAAAGTTCTCCACGCTCAGGTCGATCAAAGCCTCCGCATCTTGCACGGCAGCTTGGCGCGACTCCATGCCTGTATTGACGATCTGCGCGAGATCGTCGACGGTATAGAGAAAGACATCCGGCAGCTCGGCGACTTCCGGCTCGATATCCCGCGGCACGGCAAGGTCGACCATGACAATGGGACGGCGGCGGCGCGCGCGAATCGCCCGCTCGGCCATGCCGCGCCCGATGATAGGCAATGGACTGGCCGTGCACGAAATTACAACGTCATAATTTTGCAAATCTTCGCCCAAGGCTTCGAGTGGCAGGACATCGCCTCCTACGCGGCTCGCCAACACTTGCGCGCGTTCGAGCGTGCGGCTGACCACCGTCATCTGGCGTGGCGCCGCGCTCGCGAAATGCGTAGCGCATAACGCCATCATCTCTCCCGCACCGACGAACAGTACGCGCGTATCCGCCATACTCTCGAAAATGCGTTCGGATAATCGTACGGCCGCCGCGGCCATGGAAACGGTGTTGACGCCGATGTCGGTGTTCGAACGCACGTCCTTTGCCACGGCAAAACTATGCTGAAACAATTTGTGCAGTACGCTGCCGATCGTGCCTGCCGATTCAGCCAGGCGCACAGCCTCTTTGAGTTGCCCGAGAATCTGGGGTTCGCCCAGTACCATCGAATCGAGCCCGCTGGCAACACGAAACACGTGACGCACCGCATCGCCATTCGGATAGGTGTAAAGATAGGGGGCAATTTCCGCGAGCGGCAGGCGGTGGTACGCTGCCAACCAATCCGCCGCTTGCTCGGGATTGTCGACAGCGCAGTAAAGCTCCGTTCGATTGCAGGTGGAGATGATCGCCGCTTCGCTGACTTGCGCGATGCTCACGAAGTCGAGCAACGCATGCGGCAGATGCTCGGGCTGAAACGCCACCCGCTCGCGAATCGCGACGGGCGCCGTGTGATGATTCAGTCCGAGGGCAAAAAGCGGCATGTAGGAGTGGCGGGAAGAGAACCAGCCCAAGTTATTACACAATGCCGACGCTTTGAAAAGCAAAACACCACTTGCCCACGGGTCCATGGACTTGCTTCTACGTCGAACGTGCGTGCCAAAACAAAACGGGCCAAGCAACATGGATTTGCTGGGCCCGCTGCGTAAAGCTGGTGGCCAGGGGCGGAATCGAACCACCGACACGCGGATTTTCAATCCGCTGCTCTACCAACTGAGCTACCTGGCCAAAGAGCGCAGAAGTATAGCAATGCGGGACTTCCGTTGCAAATTGAGGATGGGTCTTTTGGCGCCAGAATCACATCCGGCAGGCCAAATTCGCTAGATCGATAACATCGATATTCCGGCTGATGGCGAAACACTGTGGACTGATAGCACACACGGACAAAAACTGCGGTTCATGCTCTAATTGTTCATCATTCTATAATTTATACGTTTGGCATTTTCGGTGGCTTTGCTTTGAACGAAAATAATCCCTATGCAGCTCCGCGTTCATTTCTTGATCGCGAAAATCTAGGCGGCTCACATGATGAGGGTGTTTGGTCTTCCGGAAAGTTATTGATCATGCGCGCCAGCGCGCAATTGCCGCACCGCTGCGTTCAGTGCAATACCGACGTCACTCCGCCAATCAAAGCGCGCAAGGTGTACTGGCATCATCCCGGCTGGTATGCACTGATCCTGATCAACGTCCTGATTTACTTAGTCGTGGCTATGGTGGTACGCAATAAGGCGGAGATCAGACCTGCGCTATGCGCGATGCATCGACGCAAAAGAACTTGGCGTCTGACGCTTTCGCTTGTGCTGATGTTCTCTTGTATTTTAGGAATATGCGTCGCGCTTGAAAATGACAATAGCATTGCTATTGGATTGATGGTCATTGGGCTTCTGGTGACTCTCGTCGCAAGTATTCGATTTTCAAACTTTATCGTCCCCAAACGCATCGATGCCAAATACATACGATTGAAAGGCTGCGGTCCCGCATTTCTGCAGAGTTTGCCTGCATTCGATGTGACGCACATGAGCTGACAATTTCTGCTTGACACTCTGCATCAAAGCATATTGGCTGCCTTGATGGCCAGATAACGATTGACCGTTTCAACCGCCAGCATCTCCGGCACGACATCCAGGCACAAAACGCCCGAAGCGCGCAATCGCTGCAACGCCGCTTCGCGCAGGTGGCGATAGCCGACTGCGGCAGCAGCGCTGGCAGCGTCGTGCAAGCTGTCGATTGCTTGCGAAGGCATTCGATCCAGCGCCGGTTCTCGCAAGCTCGCGACCAGCACCAAGTGGCGCTGCTGCAGCAAGTGCGTGGCCGCTCGCAGACTTTGGTCATCTTCGTCCCGCAGATTGGTCAGTATGACAACCAGCGCCCGTTTACGCTCATGCTCCATCAAGCGTTGCGCCGCTCGTTCGAAATCGCTTGCATGCAAGGTTGGCTGCAAATCGTAGGTTGCGTGCAATAGACGACTCACCATACCGGCCGAACGCTGTGGCGGCACGAGGCGCTCGGGGCCGCCTAAGGTCATCAAGCCGACGTTGTCGCCGTGACGCAATCCGACATAGGCCAACATGAGCGCCGCGTCGAGACTATGGTCGAAGTGTGATAGCGCGCCATCGCGTGCGCCCATGCGACGGCCGCAGTCGATGAGCAGGAAAATCCGTTGATCGCGATATTCCTGATATTCGCGCGAGATGATTTTGCCGATACGCGAAGTGGCTTTCCAATCGATCTGCCGTAGCGAATCGCCTTCGCGATATTCGCGTAGCTGGGCGAAATCCATTCCCTGTCCGCGACGCCGCCGGCGCAACAAACCGGTTTGCGATTGCCGATGATCGATTGCGCGCAAGGCATCGCGAGCGAGCGGCGCGAAATTCGGATAGACCTTTACGGGGTGAGCCTCGCCCAAACGCAATTGACGCTGCCACGCTCGCCACGGCGAACACACGCGCAGCGCCACACCATCGAACAAGTGATCGCCGCGGGCCAGTGGCCGTATGCGATAGCGTACCGCGAAGGAATTACCTCGCCGCGTATCGATATGCGCGGGCAAACCTTGTTGTTCGAACTGGGCCGGCACGTGGTCGAACATTTCGACGTGATGTGGCACAGACCCGGACCAATGCAATCTAAGTTCCGCATGCGACCATTCGCCCAACGGCAAACTACTATTGACGACACGCTGCATGGCCGGCGGTGCTTGCCAGCGCGCCAGCCAAAAATCCGAAAACGCCCACAAGCCCATCACGATACCGAACACTGTCCACGGCAAGACGAAGTCGGGCGACCAGGCCGCAACGAACGCGCAAAGCAACCACACGCCAAGCGCTGCGAGCAGAGTGCGGCTGGGCAATATCACGTGCGTGGCGCGTCGGTGTGCGAAAGCAGCGCGCCCAACACGCTATCGACGCTCAAGCCTTCGATCTGCGTCTCCGGCGCAAGACTGATGCGATGGCGCAATGCGGGTAGCGCGACGCGTTTGATGTCGTCGGGTGTCACGAAATCGCGGCCCGCCATGATCGCCATGGCTTTGCCCGCGCGCACGAGCGCGATGCCGCCGCGCGGTCCGGCGCCAATAGCGATGCCCGGCCACTCGCGCGTTGCGCGGACAATGCGAACGGCATAGTCGAGGACGGCGGCATCAACCTTCAATTCAGCAACGATCCGCTGCATGGCCAGCAATTGTTCCGCCGAAGCGATTTGATCCACGCTGTCGACTTGCAATCGATCGCCCACACGGCCATCACTGGTGGCGGACACCAGTTCCACTTCGTCGGCATGATTCGGATAATCGATAAGCGCCTTGAGAAGAAAACGATCGAGCTGCGCTTCCGGCAGCGCATACGTTCCTTCTTGCTCGATCGGATTCTGTGTGGCCAGCACAAGAAAAGGCGGCGGCAAGGGCAACGCCTGGCCTTCGATGGTGACTTGCCCTTCTTGCATGACCTCAAGCAATGCAGCCTGGGTCTTGGCCGGCGCGCGATTGATTTCATCTGCCAGTACCAAATTGGCGAAGATGGGACCACGCCGCATCACGAATTGGGCATTGCGATTGTCATAAATCGTATGGCCTGTCACATCGGCGGGCATCAGGTCCGGTGTAAATTGAATGCGTGAAAACTGTCCGCCGAAGCTGCGCGCAAGCGCTTTGACCAGCAAGGTCTTGCCCAGGCCGGGTACTCCTTCGAGCAGAATGTGGCCACCTGCGAGCAGCGCGCAAAGCGTATGTTCCACGACCGCGTTCTGACCCACGAATACGGTAGCGATCGAAGTACGCAATCGAGCGATGAGCTCGCCCGCCTGGCTGGGCGTTTCAGGAATGTTCATGAGCGATTTCCGGTAAAGGAGGATGGGTACTGCATCTGAGAAATACAGCTATTCAAACTGATCAGCGTGCGGCAACTGCGCAGGAACTCGTGCGCCGAGCGCGGTGTGGAGGTCAATGCATGCGCGATATCGTTAGCGTCGATGTTGCTGAGACGCGCGCCAAGCTCATGGGGCGCGGCAAGCTCAGGATGACGATGTCGTAGATGATGAAGGCCGCGTTTGACCTGATCGCGCAAGGGCGTGATAAGTGCGTCGAATTGCTTTTCGCGCAACAGAAAGTCGCCCACCGCCACCAAATGCTCGCGCAACCCCGGCCGGATGGGAGGCGATACAGGTATCAACGGACCAAAGCGTGGCGCGACGAACCAGATAAGCGCGATGAGCAAGCAAGCGGCGGAGATCAACACCATCGTCGCATGCGCAAACAACCATGCAAAGAGGCTGGGATAAACAGGCGTGAGCGCAAAATAGCAGGGCCCTTTGCCGTCGGGTAGCGTCATGAGCCGGACAAACAATTCCGCATGATCGCGGTCCGGCAAACTGGAATTCGTAAAGGGCGCAAAGTCCCCCACCGTCACGACGCCCGCACCGAACGCAAAGCGCGCGTACACCATGACATGGTCAAGCGGACCCGTATCCGCGCTTTCGCGAGGATAGACGTGAAACAAGAGCGATGTCTTCGCATGCTGTTCGTCATTTGTGCGATTTTTCGTAGGCTTCTTCGTGCGACGATTTTCCGCGCCTTGCTTGACGCCAAACATGTCTTTGTCATTACCGAAGCGTCCGGTCAAAATTGCCGACCATTGCGGCGATTGCCGAAGGTCAAAAACAGCGGCGCTTCCCAATTGTGCGATCACCAACTTGCCTTCGATAATGAAGGGGGTCGGGGTTTGCCGGGGCTCCAGAATGCCGCGCCTGACAATGCCAAGAGCATCGTCGAGCGAATATGCCGCGCTACCCGAACCTAAGGGCAGCACCAAATGGCCGCCGCGCCGGACCCACGCCAGCACGGCTTGGCGCCGGGTGGGATCATTCATGACAACGGAATCTTCGAGAAGCAGCGTAGCGTCCGCAGGCAATGTGCTCAGCGAACTGTTGTCGTCAAATGGCTGTGCGGAATAGCCCAATTGCTGTAGCAGCCGCATGCCAGCCAGATAGGAATTGTGTCGCGCTACGGCGGAATAGCCGCTGCGCTCGGTGCTCGTCTCCCACACCAAGTGACGCATCAGATAGATCGCTATCACCGCGACAAGTAACGCGATCAATACGCGAGGCCATGTCAGGTATCTACGCATGGCGTGCAAAATTCCGTGGCCATTCCCGGCATAGCGCTTCGATTTCGCTCGCGACGACTTCGCGATGGGCGTAGGCGAGCATCTGCCAGCAGCCCATCATGCGAGCAAAGAAACTGGCACTGTGCGGAACATGTTTGAATACCCGATCAAGACAATCGCCTTCGGTATCACCCCGCGAAAAGGGCACGCGATCGCGATGCGCCAGCACCGACAGCGCGCCGCGGAACAACAGACTCATCGCCTCCCGCGGCTGGCCGGTCTGCAATAAATTCATCGCCGCGCCGGCAATATCGCTGGGCAAGGATTGCGGCCGAATGTCGAAGCCGGCCAGCTCAGCAAGCGGTGCGATATTTTTTGCGTGACGCCGCCAGGCTTGCGTCTGGCGCAACACCACGTAGAGAAGTGCGAGCACGATACACGCGAGCAGGACCATACCAAGCACGCGGCCAATCGACGCCAGCCATGTGCCGATCACATCGGCGATGTGCGCAATCCATTGCAGCCATGTTTCGAGCCAGCCCCAGTCGCGAGGAGATTTGTCCTCATCCGGATCACTCCGCCAGCGTAGCGTATAAATAGTTTCACTACGCCCGAAGTCGGAGTCGTTCATCACCCGCTTGAGCGCCTGCGGCGCTTGTGCGATCGCTTGCTCGCGCACCAAAGGCGCCGTCTCGGCTCGAGCTGGCGGCATACATGCCATTGACATAACAAACACGGCGGCAAGCAGTGTCAGCGCATGCGCAACGGACGCGCTTGTGTTTTGACTATCCGCGATACGGCGGAACTGTAGCTCCACGTCCCAGGCTTCCAGATCGCTGCGACGCTTGAGGTAGAGCATGAAACCCGCGGCGACGTAAAGCGGTTCGAGCAAGAGACTTGCTGTCAGCTGCAAGCCGCAGATCGACCATCCCAACCAGGAACTCATGGCGCCGGGTCGAAAGACTTGCGACCAATCGATTGCTTCTTTCATCTCGTTCGGAACGATGAGCATGCACAGTCCCAAGGCTCCCAGCATGAACAGCATCTCAAGGTTGATCCACGTGAAGGTCAACCAGCGTGCCGCGCCGCTCACCTTGCGCGAGATAAGCGCCCGGCGCTGGCGAACGTTGGCACGTAATCCCTCCAACTGATCGACAGGCAGTCTGAGGCTGCGCCGCATGTCGAAGCGGCCCCACGTCAATGCGCGCAACAGTCGGGAACGCAATAGCCATTGCGGCCATGCCGAAATTGTGGCGCACACCGTTGGCGTGTTACCGAACACCGCGTGGCTGACAATATGCAGCGCGACGCGGTCGAACATGGGTTTGAGCCACCAGACGATGAATAGAGCCCATGCGGGCTGACCCAACCCCAGGCCTACTGTTGCCATGACAAATACAACGACGGGCAGCGTGACCGCCAACCATGCTGCATAGAGCGGCTTGGCACATGACATTGCCATACGAAGGCCGAGGTCGATGGCTTCCCAGGCGTTGCGCGGACGCAAACTTACCGACAGGCGTTCAATGTTCATCGGCCCGGCCCGCGAAAATGAAGTAAGCGAAGGTCAGCACGCACAGCGCACCGCCCACGCTCAATTTGAGCGGCAAAGCCAAACGCAGCGGCGACCAGAATGCTTCGACCAGCGCGGCTGCCAGCAGCATGACGGCCAGACCGCACACGATGCCGACGAGCGATCGCGCCGTCCGGCGCAGCGCAGCGCCACGCGTCAAACGTCCAGGCGCCACGATGGCAGCGCCCAGCCTCAGGCCCGCCGCGCCGGCAAGCATGATTGCGCCCAATTCAAAAGTGCTGTGTCCTACGACAAACGAATAAAAATTCTCGCCCAAGCCGGCGTTGACCAAGCGCGCCTCGACGACGCCCATCATCAACCCGTTATAAATGAGCGCCAACGCCGTCAATAAGCCCGCTGTCATACCGCCGGCGAAGCATCGAAAGGCGATGCCGATGTTGTTGTTGATGTAAAAGCCGAACATCGACACGTCGGTCGACGCATCGCGCGCTACCCGCCCCAACACATGCGCATCGAAGCTGTACATTGCCTCAAAGCTGGCCACCTGTTCGGGCGACACGATAAAGTAGGCAAAATCGGGCCGCGCGCGCACCACAGCCATGACCGCCAGCATCGGGCCGAACAATAACAACGCGGAGGCCAATACCCATCTCGCATTGGCGCGCACATCGGCGGCGAAACCGCCGGTGGCGTAGCGCAGCACGCGCATGCCGAAACCGCTCTGCGGACCATACAAAGCGTCGTGCCCTTCCTGCACCAGGCGATGCAAATGTTCTACGAGCGCCAAGCCGTAGTCGCGATCGCGCGCGAGCGATAGGTGCTGGCATAGTTGTCGATAGCGCTGAGGCACTTCGTGATCTGCGAAACCTGACGATGCTATTTTCTTCTTGCGATGCGTCTCTTTGCGCACGGTGAGCCAGTGTTCGAATGCTTGCCATTCAAGCTGGTGCGCCGACTCGAAATTTTCTTGCTTCACGATTTGCGGCCGATCAGAAAATTGGCCAGTCCGATCAGGCGCGCGGCGCCTTGAGGGCCACGCTCGCCGTGCGCGAGATGCGGTACCCATTCGGCCAATTCCTCCTGGCGCGCGGGCGTCAGTCCTCGCGCGCGCTCGGCAAAACTGAGCAAGGCCCGCTGCGTTGCGCGATTCAGCGGCATGGCGGGTGCGATGGGATCGGCGCTGGCGATGTCCGGCAACTCCACTGCCACATCGCGATAGACGACTAACGTACCCGCCACGATATCGCCCAAGCGGCGGAACTCCGGATGAAGCAACATCGATACAATGCCAAAGACATATCCTACCGGTAGAAAATCCGCCGCGCGCAACAAATTGCGCGTCATGGAAGGTCCCCATCCGACGGGCGTGCCGTCCTCGTGGAGCACGACCAAACCCAGCGCTCGCTTGCCCGGCGTGGCGCCGCGTCGCAGCACTTCAAACAACACCGGATAAAACCACTCCAGCGCAAAGAACAACAGCAACCACATGCCGTTACCTGCCCCACCCAATGCCGATAGCATTTTTCCTGCCGCGATCACGATGGCGATCTTGAGCGTCATGTCGACGATGTAAGCCAGCGTGCGCGGCAACACCCCTGCGGGGTGCAGTTGCAACTCGATGAGTTCAGGAGTGGTGACAAGACGCAAGGTGTCGAGCATGGAGATAGCCGTGCTACACGTAGTGCTTCTCTTTGGAGACGATCGCGATGGCCGCCTCAGCGGAAAACTTTGTTGGCAACTCAGTGAGCAATATAAACGTCGCGATATGCTGCGTAGACCGATGCGAACATTGTGGGAACGAGCGCAAACCAGCCGAGGCCAATTGGAATGGTGGCAACGATGGCCGCGGCGATGAGGACAAGAACATAAATAAGTCCCGGCAATATGTTCTTTGCGCAACCTGCAAAGCTGGTCTTCATGGCATGGGCCGCCGACATTTCCTGCAGAACAACCAACGCCGGCGCAAACCACATGGCCATGCAAAGCATTATGTACAGTACAAAAGAGATGCCGCCGCCAATGAGTATCGATGCAATGCCCGGCATGACCATACCGGCGCCTGGATGGGGGGATCCCGACATTGCCGCAACGACGACATTAAGTCCCACTACCAGCACGACTGGTATCAATGCAAGAATCATAAGCCCAACATACAACGCACCCACGGTCAGCAAAGGTCCCGTCCGATTCTGGAAGCCGGAAAAAAGATCACCGATCTTGAGTTTGCCTGTTGAGCGCTGACGATCGCATGCCAAAACAATGCCGCCCGTAATAACCGGCATGACCACATACATCGCGAACTTTACGTACGGAATGATAGTGACCAGATACAAGACTACGAACAGCAGCGTAAGACCAATCCAGCGCCAAGGCTGCTGCGTAAACTGCTCCCAGCCTCCTGCAAGCCAACCAGCGCCGTTGCCTGCGGGTACGCTACGGCCACCCGGTATGAAAGTACCTTCGTCGTTGTCATATGAAGCGTCTTCGACGACCGCCGCAGGTGGTGAGTAAGGATTGTTTCCCGTTTCATTCATTTTTGTTTCCCCCGGTGATGTGCAACGTCCTAAACCATTTTTATGAAGCACCCACGTCGCATTCTATATGTACATGACTGATGCCGGTATTTATGACTCAGTAATCACGTCCCTCCACAAGCTGCGCAAAGCGTTCGGACAGACCTGCAGCACGTATCTTGGCCGCAGCCGTGGTGTAATCGTAGGCAACGCGATGAAAAGTAAGCCGCTTCAGCGTGTGGTCGAATAGCACATAGCGGGCGCCTACCATCCCATCGCGCGGCTGTCCGGCCGATCCTGTAATGGCCAGCCATGAACGATTGCTGGACACCGGGATGGGAAATTCTTCGCTCGGTTTGAGGGCCGCCACATGCTCGTCGCGCCCCGTGTAATAAAGCATTGGATCATGAACATGACCGCTGAATACGTAGGGTGTTCCAGCCGCGTCGAGACTGCGGCGAGCTTCGTGTGCGCTATTGACGTATGTCCACAATTCCGGCGCAGCTGCTGAAGCATGCACCCAGGTGATGTCTTGTTCGCGCTGAATCAAGGGCAGATTGAAGAGAAATTCGACATGGCGCGGCTTGAGTTGCGCGCGTGTCCAGACGATGGCGGCTTTCGCTTCGTCATTCATTCCCCCAGCGTCGCGCTGAGCAACCGCGGCATCGTGGTTTCCTTGCAATACAACAGCATTTTCAAATGCTAATTGCATAATACGCTCGACGACGGGCTCGGGGTCGGCGCCGTAGCCAACCAGATCGCCGAGAAAAACAAAACGCTCTGCGCCATTGCGACGCGCGTGTTCCACTACGGCAGCCAATGCTTCGAGATTGCTATGAACGTCAGCGACCACGGCAAAAATCACGGTGAGACTCCAGCACGACAACAACAATAAGACAGCATCCGGAATAGGTAATTCCCTTTGTACATCTGCCGCCACAAAATGCCAATGTACTATTCAATCATAAAAAAACCCCCGGCATCCCGGGGGTAGTGGAGACAGTCGCAAGACGATTACTAGGTATGGCCGATGTCGCGGTCTTTCGTTTCGGGTAGGAACAACAATCCGATCACGGCTGTCACGGCCGCGACAATGATCGGATACCAGAGCCCGTAATAAATATCGCCCGTCGCGGCCACCATGGC
>DASUGV010000370.1:0-5356 GCA_036273835.1 Rhodocyclaceae bacterium | reverse complement strand
TGTTGTTGTCGAAAAGTTTTTTCAACATCTTGCGGCGCTGAAGGAGAGAGCAAACTCTAAAACAAGCAAACGTCCTAATGTGGAAAGTGTTGCCATTGAGCTTGCATTCAATCGTCCAGTTGTAGATCGAGTACTGAGACTCATAAATTCTTCAGAGTCATATAACGAAAATGTAAATAGATTATGGAGACCTATTACTGACTTTCTGGCGTTGGTGAATCGTTTTCTTATTGACTGCGACAAGGAAATTTGCATTGACAAAGTTGGATGGCTAAATGTAGTACTAAAGGGAGGCGAGCCCCTGTCTCTGGATGTGCTTTCTTCGGGTGAGCGACAAATTGTTGTGATATTAGGTCATTTGGCTATCAGTCGAGAACTGAATCAAGAGAGAATATTTATCGTTGATGAGCCTGAGCTTTCGCTTCATCTAAAATGGCAGCAAATTTTTGTTGAATCTATTATTGCTGCGAACCAAAATAGCCAATTTGTTTTGGCTACTCATTCACCGGCAATCGTCATGAGTCTCAGGGAGAAGTGTGTTTCTCTCGATAGAAATTCTATTTAATGGTGATCATGTGATTAATTGGCCAAATGAAGCAAAGCGGGCGATGCCCATTTTTTTTCAAAGATGGAATGATCTTGATGTTTATGTTGAAGATTCAGCTGCGCACTGTCGTAATTTGTACAAGGCATTGCTCAGCCGCGCGCTGCCGGATGGGTCTAGGATTGAAGAAATATTTCCGATAGGGGACAGACGGGCTGTTGTTGACGCGTGGAAGAAAGATCGCTCTCGAAAGGGAAGGCCTAGGCTGTATATTGTCGATGGCGATATTTATTTATTGTCTGGTGATTACGTTCGCTGTTCCAAGCGGTTGTTTGTTCATTCTTTATATGCTGTCGAGAATTATCTTGTTTGCAAGGATGCAATTTTGGAACTCTTGGAAGAAGAGAACCCTGAGTTAGACGCCGCTGAAGGGGCCAGAAGTTTCGGCTATGAAGATTGGATCTCGGAGCTTGAGCCGCTTCAAGATTTATTTGCGATTTTTTCTGTGAGCTTCATGTTTCGACCTGAGTTGGCAACCATTAATCTGGGTATGGGCCCATTTCTTAATGAGGACCGTATTTCGCGGGCGAAGGTTGATGCATTTTACGATACTCGATGGCAGCTCTTGTGCAAGACTGCGGACGTGGTTGCGATGAAGGTCGCACTGCAGGAGGTTCGTCGAAGGCAGGCTAGTTTGGGATGGTGGTTAGATTGCGTTTCAGCGAAGGATTTTATTTTGCCGCTTTTCAGAATGCGAGTTCCGAAAAAAGGACTGCGTATGAATGCGCGAAAATTTGGTCAGGAGCTTAGATTGGGAAAATTGGCGAAGTTGGATCGACATAACGATTTGATTGCTTCAATGCATAGAGCTTGTTCCCTTGAGTGATCTCAGAAGGTTAGTTGGCAAGCTTTGTTATTGTTCCCCATCCGATGTTTATTGCTTGGATTTGATATCTAAAGAAGAAAGGTCCGCTAACTCACGGACCTTTTTCGTTTCGGTGCGTTAAAGTTTTAGCGGGAAATTGGCTTATACCGAATTCGCTTCGGCTTCGCCGCTTCCTCGCCCAGCCTCTTCTTCTTGTCCTCTTCATACTCCGCGTAATTGCACGCAAAGAATGTCCACTGCGAATCGCCTTCGCACGCGAGGATATGCGTGGCGATGCGATCCAAAAACCATCTGTCATGCGACGTTACCAGCACGCAGCCGGAGAATTCGAGCAGGGCGTCTTCCAGCGCTCGTAAGGTTTCCACGTCGAGGTCGTTGCTGGGTTCGTCGAGCAGCAGGACGTTGCCGCCTTCTACGAGTGTCTTGGCGAGGTGCAGTCGACCGCGTTCACCACCGGAGAGGTTGCCGACGATCTTCTGCTGGTCGCCGCCTTTGAAGTTGAAGCGGCCGATGTAGGCGCGGCTGGGCATTTCGAATTTGCCGACGGTGAGGATGTCAGCGCCATCGGCGACGGCGTCGAACACGGTCTTGCTGGCGTCGAGGCCTTCGCGTGTCTGATTCACAGCTGCGATCTTGACGGTGGGGCCGACGACTATTTCGCCGCTGTCCGGTTTGTCGAGGCCCTGGATCATGCGGAACAGTGTCGACTTGCCGGCCCCGTTTGGGCCGATGACGCCGACGATGGCGCCGGCAGGGATGATGAAGTTGAGCTTGTCGATGAGCAGGCGGTCGCCGAAGCCCTTGCTAACGTCATGAAACTCGATGACCTTGTCGCCGAGGCGCTCACCGGGCGGGATGAAAATTTCGTGCGTCTCGTTGCGCTTCTGGTATTCGACGCTGGCCATTTCTTCGTAGCGGGCGAGACGTGCCTTGCTCTTGCTCTGACGTGCCTTGGCGCCCTGGCGTACCCATTCGAGTTCGGTGGCGAGCGCTTTCTGGCGCGCGGATTCGGTGTTCTCTTCCTGCTTGAGGCGTGCGCCTTTCTGGTCGAGCCATGACGAATAGTTACCCTTCCACGGGATGCCGTGGCCGCGGTCGAGTTCGAGAATCCACTCGGCGGCGTTGTCGAGGAAGTAGCGATCATGGGTGACGGCGACGACGGTGCCTGGGAAGCGCACGAGGAACTGTTCGAGCCACTCGACGGATTCGGCGTCGAGGTGGTTGGTGGGTTCGTCGAGCAGCAGCATGTCGGGCTTGCTGAGCAAGAGCTTGCAGAGTGCCACGCGACGCTTTTCGCCACCGGACAGTGGGCCGATCTTGGCGTCCCACGGCGGCAGGCGCAGCGCGTTGGCGGCGATTTCGAGTTGCGTCTGCGAATCCGCGCCGCTCGTAGATATGATATTTTCATATTTGGCCTGCAGCTCGGCGAGCTTGTCGAAGTCGGCGTCCGGCTCGGCATACGCTGCATAAACTTCTTCGAGCTTGGTCTTGGCTTCCATGACTTCGCCCAGCGCGCTTTCGACTTCCTCGCGCACGGTTTTGTTGGGGTCGAGTTCGGGTTCTTGCGGCAGGTAGCCGATACTCATGCCGGGCATGTGCTGTACTTCACCGTCATATTCTTTGTCGGCGTTGGCCATGATGCGCAGGACGGTGGATTTGCCCGAGCCGTTGAGGCCGAGCAGGCCGATCTTGGCGCCGGGGAAGAAGGACAGCGAAATGTCCTTGATGATCTGGCGTTTCGGGGGAACGATTTTGCTCACGCGGAGCATCGACATTACGTATTGAGCCATATCTCTATTTGCGAACTTCCCAGAACCGCTTCCGGCGTTGTTGCGCCTCCTCGCCGTACTATTTGTACTGCGAACGTTGGTAGCAGAGGTCGGCAACGCCTAGCCGGAAGTGGTTCTGGGAAGTCCTGATCTGTAGTGGTTTGGAAAGGCGTAAGGATACCTGCGAAAGTATGCGGCAGGGACACGCTCGATATGCTGCTTGTGCGCGTTCAGGTCTCGTCGATCCACAAACGCCGCCAACCTTCATGGCCGAGCCGGCGTAAAGTGGTAATGTTGTTGTCATAGATGTCGGCGGCGTCGGGGATGGCTTGCAACGCTTGCTCGATACTGGATTCGCGCAGCAGATGAAGCGTTGGGTAGGGCGAGCGGTTGGTGTAGTTGTCGATGTCGTCGGGTTCGCTATCGGCAAACTGATAGTGCGGATGAAAACTCGCGACCTGGATTTCGCCGGTCAGCCCGAGCGCTTCGACGGTCGCGTCGGCGACGTCGAGGAAATCGTTGTAGTCGAGGAAGTCGTTCAGTACGAAGGGATGGATCAGCAAAGTCGTTTCGCACATTTCCGGATCGGCGTCGTGCAAAGCGTTGAGTTCGTTGCTGAGCGCTTCTACCAGTTCATCGTCCGACTGCGCATGGCTGACAGCGAAGCGAATGCGATTCTTGACGTGAACGGCTTTGGCGAAGGGGCACAGGTTCAGGCCGATGACGGCTTTCTCCAGCCAGGTTCGTGTGGCTGCAATGAATTCTTCGTCGGTGATAGATTCCATTGTCATGAAAGTGTTTGGGGCTTGTTTTTTGAGCGGGACTTATCGCGACGTGGACATCGCTCCCACACGGTTGCTTTCGTAGCGCGATATGTTGTGGGAGCGACGTCCACGTCGCGATACAGTTATCCGCGTTCGGCCGCTTCCTTGAAATCGGCGGCGAGATCTTCTTCATCGCTAATGATTTCCTCGCCGCTCTGCAAGAGGCTGGCGTAGGCACCTCGCGCGTTGACGAGCATGGCGTGCGTGCCGATTTCGACGATGCGGCCATGTTCCATTACGACTATGCGATTGGCATCGCGAATCGTCGACAAGCGATGGGCGATGACGAGCACGGTGCGTTGCTTGCGCAGTTCGAGCAGCGCTTCGCGCACGACGCGCTCGGATTCGTTGTCGAGCGCGGAAGTGGCTTCGTCGAGCAGAAGAATCGGCGCGTTCTTGAGAAAGGCTCGCGCGATGGCGATGCGCTGACGCTGTCCGCCGGAGAGCAGGTTGCCGTTGGTGCCGATGCGCGTGTCGAGGCCGTCGGGCAGGTTCTGGATGAATTCCCAGGCATGCGCCTGCTGAGCGGCGCGCACGATTTCTTTTTGTGGCGTGTCCGGTCTGCCGTAGGCGATGTTGGCGGCGACGCTGTCGTCGAATAGGGCGGCGTGTTGTCCCACCATCGCGAGTTGCGCGCGCAAAGATGCTAGAGGCATATCGCGCGTGGAGATGCCATCCAGTTTGATATCGCCCGTTTCCGGCTCGAAGAATCTCGCCAGCAGCGCGAACAGCGTCGTCTTACCGCTGCCCGAAGCGCCGACGAGCGCGACGGTTTCGCCGGCGGCCACGTCGAGGCTGAAATTTTCGACGGCCCAATGTTCCTGTTCGGGATAGCGAAAGGAAATTTTTTCGAATTGCAAAGCGCCATGCATGGTTTGGTCGGCGATGCGCGTGCCGGCGTCGACCTCGGGTTCTTCGTCGAGCAATTCGAAAATGCTTTGCGCGCCGGCCAGCCCGCGCTGGATGGTGGCGTTGATGTTGGTGAGGCGGCGGATGGGTTCGAACAGCATCGCCATGGTGGCGACGAAGGCGACGAACTCGCCGGGCGTAAGCATGTTCTGGCGCGTCAGCGAGGTGGCGATGAAAATGACAATGGCAACCGCGGCGGATGCCAGCACTTGCACCAGCGGGACGTTGGCAGAAGATAGACGCACCACACGCATGGTTTCCTTGCGCAGTTTGGTGGCGATCACTGCGAAGCGGTTTTCTTCGTGTGCGTGTGTGCCGAAAATCTTGATCTCTTTGAGTCCTGCGAGCGACTCTTCCACCGCGCTGGTCATCGCGCCCATGCTGTGTTGCATGTCGCGGTTGGTGTTGCGCATGCCGAGGCTGG
>DASUGV010000369.1:0-8581 GCA_036273835.1 Rhodocyclaceae bacterium | reverse complement strand
ACACCGTCCAGGAAACCACGCCGCCAGAAATAAAATTTTATGAAGCGAAAAATTGGACTCAGCAGGATTTTTCCGGTGGAAATTTGTACGCCTTCGTCCACCAACGCTTTGGCAGCCAAAGTCGTGTAACGATTCTGCTTGGCCAAGTAGGATTCGAGCGTCTCCTCGGAATGATGAAGCAGGTCACCTTGCAAGCGGGCAACGATACTCAGCGTGATGACTTTTTCATGCACGGCGTCGTCCGACCAACGTGCGTGCTGGCGGTTGAATAGGCGCAGCGAAAGATCGGGATAGCCTTCGCCATGTCTAAGATAGCGGCCCAAAAAGCGATTGCGCCGCGGGAACTCGTAAGCCGTGCATGTCGGTTGTTGCAAAGCATGGACAATGCTTTGTCGTAATTCGGCCGATACGATCTCGTCCGAATCGACGCATAACACCCAATCATGCTGTGCCTGATCCACTGCAAACTGCTTCTGGGGGCCGAAACCCCGCCATGATTCGACGATCACGCGGGCACCGCAACGCTCCGCTATGGCACACGTGTCGTCGGAGCTGCCCGAATCCACGACAAGTATTTCATCGCAGAAGGCCAGAGATTCGAGTGTAGGCTTGAGTTGCGAAGCGCAATCGAGCGTAATCAACACGGCAGAAAGTGGATGTCGGTCGGCCATCGTCGGGCTGTTATAATTCGCGGACTTCGACATTCTACGCCACCGCCCACGTACCGGGTCTGTTGCGATAAATCACCGACCTTTTCAATGCGCTCAGTCCTGCTCGTCAAAACCTCTTCGCTCGGCGACGTCATCCACAATCTGCCGGTGGTTAGCGATCTGCATCGCATGTGGCCGAACATGGCAATTGACTGGGTGGTGGAAGAATCGTTCGCCGATATCCCGCGAATGCATTCGGCCGTGCGCAAGATCATCCCGGTAGCCATCCGGCGTTGGCGCCACGACATTCGCAACCGAGCGACACGGCAAGAAATCAAAGTATGCATACGAGAATTGCGCGCCAACTATTATGACATGGTGATAGACACCCAGGGGCTAATCAAGAGTGCGCTCATTACGCGACTGGCTCAGGGGCTGCGCTGCGGTTACGCACGCGAATCCGCCCGCGAGCCGCTTGCGGCGTGGGCTTACGATTGCCAATTCGCCATTCCACGCAATGCTCACGCCGTCGAACGTAATCGCTGGCTTTCCGCAGCCGCAGGCGAATATTCGCTGGAACTTCCGCTTCATTATGGGCTGTCCATTGGCGATGATGCGCCATCCTGGTTGCCGCAAAAACCATATGTGGTCATGCTCAGCGCCACCAGTCGACCAGACAAACTCTGGCCGGAAGAAAATTGGATCGCATTGGGTCAAGCTCTGTTCGTAAAAGGATTGGTATGCGTGCTGCCAACCGGAAACGACACGGAACGCGAGCGTGCAGAGCGAATTGCGCTAGAAATACCGAACGCCATCGTCGCACCGCCGAGCAGCTTGAATGAACTTGCCATTGTCATGCGCGACGCGCGATGCGTCGTCGGCGTCGACACCGGACTGACGCACTTGGCAGCCGCGCTGAATCGTCCGGTCGCCGCCATCTACGTCGCGACCGATCCCGGGCTCACCGGCGTTTACGCGGGCAACAACGCAAAAAATATCGGTGGCGCGGGACAAGTGCCCACACCCAATGATGTGTTCACAGCATTGTCGCCGTATCTGACATGACGCGAGCATTTTATACATTGCTGTGGTGGCTTGCAATGCCACTGGTATTGTTGCGACTGACATGGCGTGCCCGCAGACAGCCTGACTATCTGCGTCACGTAGCCGAGCGTTTCGGACAAGCGCCGTGTTCAACCGAACGTCCCATTTGGCTGCATGCGGTGTCGGTGGGGGAGACGCGCGCCGCACAACCGCTAATCATGGCCTTGCTCGATCGCTATCCCGATCATGAATTGCTACTGACCCACATGACGCCAACAGGGCGCACGACGGGTGCGGAGCTTTTCGGAAAGCATCCGAGAGTCAAGCAAAGCTACCTGCCTTATGAATTGCCGTGGGCGTTGCGACGCTTTTTGCGTCGTGCCAAGCCACAATTCGGCATCGTCATGGAGACCGAAATCTGGCCCAATCTTCTTGCGGACACGGAAGCAGCCGAGGTACCCATGATGCTGGCCAACGCACGCCTGTCAGCCCGCTCCGCACAAGGTTATCTGCGTCTGGGCCGGTTGGCCCACGAAGCTGTGGGACGTTTCGATCTCATCGGCGCACAGGGCGATGCCGATGCGCAGCGCCTAAAAAATTTGAGTGCAAAAAAAATCGTTGTCACCGGCAACATGAAATATGACGTTCGAATTTCCACCGAAATGCTCGCACGGGGCGCAATGTTTCGCACCTATTGCAAGCACCGTTATGTACTGCTGGCAGCGATCACGCGTGACGGCGAAGAAGAGCTATTGCTCGATGCTTTTGCGCAGCACGCATCGGCAGAAATTTTACTCGTATTGGTACCGCGCCATCCGCAACGTTTCGATGATGTTGCGCAGCTTATCGAACGGAGGAACCTGACTTTGGCGCGCCGCAGTCAAACCACGGATATACCGGATTCAACGCAAGTCTGGCTTGGCGACAGCATGGGCGAAATGGTTGCCTACTATCGCATGGCCGACGTCGCCATCATTGGCGGTAGCTGGCTTCCACTCGGCGGCCACAATCTGATCGAGGCCTGCGCAGTGGGCGTTCCAGTCATTGTCGGGCCGCATACTTTCAACTTCGCCGAGGCCGCGGACAATGCCATCGACGCCGGTGCAGCCCTGCGCTGTACGGATCCAAGCAGCGCTATCATCAAAGCCATCGAGCTATTTGGCGATCAAGGTACTCGGCAGAAGATGGCGCAGGCGGGCATAAAATTTACGGCAGAGCATGGCGGAGCGACGGAAAGAACACTCGGTTTGATTACAGAAATGAACACAGGCTATTAGTCAATTGTCATGATCGCTTTGTTGACCAGTGAATTTTTTGACCGTCGCCTCGCCCGGCGCGCTTACGCCATCGCCGCGAAAGACGCGCGCGATGGTCATGCATAGAATCTTGAAATCCAGCATCATCGAAGCATGATCGACATACCAGACGTCTAATGCCAAACGGGTACTCCAATCGATAGCGTTGCGCCCATTCACTTGTGCCCAGCCGGTAATGCCAGGGCGTACGTCATGGCGACGCGCTTGCGTCGGCGAATACAAGGGCAAGTATTCCATCAGTAGTGGGCGCGGACCCACGAAACTCATATCGCCGCGCAACACGTTGAACAACTGCGGCAACTCATCCAGACTCAAGCGCCGCAACGAGCGCCCAAAATCCGTTATTCTTTTGTCATCATCCAATAGGTTGCCGTGGGTATCATGCGCATCCTGCATGGTTCGGAATTTGAATACCGTAAATACCTCACCCTTGAGCCCGGGCCGTCGTTGCCTGAAAAGCAGGGGATGCCCCAGTTTGTAACGCACGAGCAACGCAACGATCAGCATCAGCGGTAACAGCAATACGATCAATATCGAGGCGACGATCAGATCGAATAGACGCTTGATCAATTTGCCACCGGATCGCCTAAGCGCTGTTGAATGTAGTCGACAAAAGCTTGCGTAACACGCTCGCTTGAGAAGGAACGGATAGCCCGCAAACGCGCCGCCTCGCTCATCTCGCGGCGAAGAGCTTCATCGCTTAGCAATTTCATCAGACATGCGGAAATCTCCGCGACGTCACCGGGTGAATGCAGCAATCCGGTCACGCCGTCCTCTACTGCGTCAGTGAGGCCATAGATGCGCGATGCAATGGCGGGGACACCTACGGCGGCCGCTTCAATTACCACGGAACCAAATCCTTCACGATAACTGGGCAGGCAAAATATGTCGGCTGCGGCCATGAAGTGCTCCGGTGTGCTGGTGTATTCCACAAAATGTACACGTTCCGCATGGGCGCGAACAACGTTGCAAATAGCATCGTGCATATCGGATTCGTCGGGCCCGACAATCATCAGATGCACATTCCACGAAGATGCGATTTGCATAAACGCTGCGGCAATGTCTTGCACGCCTTTGTCAGGATTGAGCCTGCCAACAAATAATAGCAATGGTGCCGAGTCTGGGATTCCGAATCGCCGACGTATTGCTGCGCGCTCTTTCGCATCAGGTTTGAAGCGCAGCGGGTCCACGCCGCTGATCGAACCTTCCGCCAGCACGGCGGAACGATCGCTCTGTATCACACCTTCGGCAATCAGAAAATCGCGTTGCGAAGCACTGTCTACGAGCACGTGCGTCGCCAATGCTGCTGTGAGCCGATCGGCCGATTTCAGGATAAGACGCGACAAGCCCCTGCGTGTCGCCCAAACTTGCCCCGTAAATACGTGAATACGTACCGGCACGCAAGCGATAAATGCCGATAGCATTGCTAGCAGACCTGCTTTGGGCGTGACAGAAAATATTGCATCAAATGATTTGTTACGAAACTTCCGCATCATTGTCAGCAGAGCACACAGGTCGGCAAATGGCTGCACCGTCCTCTCGATGCCTACCTTCTCGACCTTACCCGTGACACCGAGACGCATCAATAAATCCGAATCGTCGGTGTTGGCAAAAACCGTCAGCGCATAGCGCTTGCTCCACGCTGCCAAATGGCCGTGCAAGAAAGCTTTGATGGTTATATCGCTGGAAACGACAACGGCGAGTTTTGTACTCATTTGGTGGAAGTGGTGTCTTGGTCAACAAATCGACGCTGACGATAACCCTCGATAGCACCCCACAGCTTTGCAATGTCTAGAATCGGCGCAAGGAAGACTGCCAACAAAACTGCACGTCGCGCCGCGAACCAATATGACCAACTACTGCGGCGCGCGGGGTCTAGCACACCGCGCCCCAATAGGTACAGTAGCGTAAGCCCTCCGGCATGTGGCAGAACACATCCTAGAAGCGCTAGCGCTAACAACGCTGCGCTTAGCGCGCGGGATTTGCCACCAACACCGGCCAAGACAGCATGCCGCTCGTAGAGCTGCCATTTACGGATCGCCGCATGCAAGGACTTGGGAAAGTGGTGATAGTGGATCAATACTTCGTCGGCAATTACCCGCTTGCCACCAGCTAAGTCAAAAGCTTGCGTCCAGCGCACATCCTCTCCGGCACGCAAGTGCTCAACAAAAGCACCTGCATGCAACACAGCGTTACGCTCAAACAACGAACCAACGAGTGTGGGACGCTGTGCGCCATGACCATATGACAAGCCACACAATGCCGTACCAAGCACTCCCACACCCTCAAAGCGGCATCGCGCATAAACGCTGTCCGCGGCAGAACGGTCTAATGCGGCAATCATGCGTTCGAGCCATACAGGTTCCAGCCATAGACCCGCATCTACAAAAGCAATCCGCGTGGCCGTGCTAGCGGCTAACCCCCTGTTGCGTCCGGCACCAGGCAAAGCACCGGGCACCGACAACACGAGACAGTAACCATCCGGCCAACCATGATTCGACCACCAATCCTGTACGAGACTGACAGACGCATCGTGAGAGCCCGCGTCGACAAATACCAACTCGGCTAGCCGTACGGTCTGGCTAGCCAGGGCATCAAGTAAAGCGGGCAGGGTAGCGGCCTCATCAAGCATTGGCACGATGACTGCAACGGGAGCAAGTGGCTTCGCGGGTGCAGGCGTATGCATTAAGCTGGCAATGTGCAGATATCAATGAGCGCATCGAAGTAACGACGCTTACCTTCTCCCCGTAAAAATTCTTTGCCTGCCTCACGCATCCGCTGCCAAGCCTCATCCGGCATAGCATTTACCTCGCGAAAAAGTGTGCGGAAATCCGAATAGCGTCTGACGTCCACATAAGCATCCGGTGGTACTAGCTCGGCAATGTCCGGTGCGCCAAGATAGAGAGGCACCGTTCCGGCGTACAAGCAATCGAACAGTTTCTCGGTCAAATAACCACGCATTGGTGTATTTTCGAAACAAAGGCTAAAGCGGTAGCGACTCAACACCTCTAGCTTGGCTTCACAACTTCCACGATACGCACGCCGGATGGCACCAAAATGCCTCCAGTAAGGCCACCATGCAGACTGCTTGGACCACCAGCGGTCCCAGCCGCGGCCATAAAGATCTACTGCATCCAATGCAGCCAAAGCGCCCACCGCTTGAATGCGCTTGCTATAAAACTCGGGGTGCCGGAACTTCGGATTGTGATTGCCAGCAATGACAACCAGCCGATTCTCTCTATCACGACGAGACCAGTAAGGTTCCACTTCCGAGTCGTAGGGTTGCGGCCAATCGAGTTTCTTCAACTTCGTCGATTCAGCATCTTGCAATGCATAGCCATCACCATCAACGTTGTGAACAAAGACGTTCTCAAAGCACTGCATCAGATTTGGCAAATCGGCGTACATGGCCGGCTCCACCAAAGGTGGTTCGAATAGCACAAAACCCCGCAGCCGTATGTCGTCACGCCCGAGCAGTTCCTGATAGCCGCTCCTCATCCCCAAGGACCAATAGTGATTGGTCTGTGCCAGAACGGCCCCGCTACGCAACACATCTGCCGTATGAACCGGCACACCCATAGACGCAAAACGCGCTTTCAGGCGCGCAAAAGGCAATAATGTTCCATCGCGATTCAACCGGGAGTCCTGCATATCAAAGAGCCGATCTCCGAGAAAGTGTTCGCTCGACGGGTCGAGAAAAATAGCGTGGCGCGGCTGAGTCATACCAACGCTCTCGGCTTGATCATCGACAATGCAAATCCCATAGCGGCAAATGCCCTCGCAAAACGCGACGAGTAGGTATGCTCGGCAAGCGTTCGACGATAACCGCGTCCTGCGATTTCTTCGCGTAGAGGATCATCAGCGAGGTAATAACGCACCTTATCGATCAAATCATCTGGATCAAGATAAACTCCCATCTCTTCACCCAGCACATAACAACGCTCAAGCCCATCCACGTAATACGAAAGCTGGAATGCATTGCAGGCATTGATCTCGAAGTGCCGTGCCTTGATCTGCTCCACGCTCTTGGGAGAGCGCATTGTATTTAGCAAGGCCCGTGGGGACCTCAGCAAACAACGCATATCCCATGAGCTGGAGTTGGAAAGATTCAGATTGATTCGCGACTGGTTGAAGAAGTTCACCATGTCGGCATGAGTCAGAATTCCACGTGGCCAACCGCTACCCGCCACCTCCACTCGAATGTTGGCCTGGCGTAAACGCTTGATGAGCCATTCGCGAACCGGATGCCAGGCCCCCACAAAGGATACGTCATAGAGTTTTTCGACTGCCATCGGACGATAGAGCGACTCATTCACGCCAAAGGGCATATGCAGGATGCCACTCAGGCCCAAACGTAGATACTTGCGCTGGCATTCGAAGTCCGATGACGTGAAGTGATCAAATAAGGGAGCCCAAAAATGTGAAAACTCCCGCCGCCAGGTGTCATCGTGAAAGAAGCAAAGTGTCTTGGTGTACTCGCGGATGGCTAATACGGTTTCTGGCAACAGTTGATCGGTATAGAGCGAAAAAATAGCAACATCGGGCTGAAATAACTTGACTCGCTCCAGCAGTGCCACGTTCATGGGTCCCTTGCCGAGAGTTTTCAGTTCTTCCATGTAGTCAAACAAATCTACGTTGTGACCAACATCTTTGAGGCTCTCAAAAAAATTGTAATACTCATAGGAATGACCGCGAGTCGGATCGCCATAGTCATGCCGCATGCATACCAACAGGATTTTCATAGCGACTCTCTCATCAGGGGCCTGATGAGCTTATTACGAAACAGCGAACCAATCACAGTAAGCCAGATCAACCCAAGGAGACTGAGACTGAGGAGCGGCGACACTTCCCACCCTTTTTCTGCAACCCACTCTCGCCATCCAGCGCCAGAGCTAATCAGCATGATCGCCACCAGAAGCGCCTTGGAAATGCCGCTCCAATCCAGGTGCATTTCGTCGTGACGACCTAGCGCTTGAGAATACAACACCCACATAACCAGTAAGCCGCCAAGCATGGCCGCTATCGGCGCCACGGATAGTCCCCATCGCGGCAACAGGATCGCAATACACACTAGAGTCAACAGTGCGCCGCAGAAATTTGGAACGATTAGCGAACGGGTATTCATATGAAGATGCGCATTCAGTACAAATACGCCCACCATCACACGTGCCCATTCTGCACAAGCGCCGAGCGCTACGTACCGGCTGGATGCGCGATATGCCGGACCCAACATTACTGAAGCCAGGTCCGGCGCAGCAGTAATCACCGCAGCAACACCAAGCACGGACGCTGGGACCAAAACCTGAGCATAGTTGCGCCACGCAGCATTTCGCACCATTTCATCCGTATGGTTAGCCTGACGATAGAACTCCGGTTGCAATTTGGTCGCTAACACCATCTCCATAGCGGCTAGTAACGCCGCCGCAACACCGTATCCAGCGGCAAATATTCCAAGTTCGCCGAATCCTCCATGTTCCGCCAATAAGAAACGATAACCCTGCATGTGAGCCCAGTTAAAGGCGACGGCGAACGCCACGGGCCAACAAAAATCAACCAATAGTCGAATCTGGT
>DASUGV010000368.1:0-3668 GCA_036273835.1 Rhodocyclaceae bacterium | reverse complement strand
CCGCCAAGTCCGCCGCCCATGGGAAGTCGTTTCGTGATCGCGATGTCAGCCCCCAGGCTGGTACCCGTTTTATCTTGCAGCAAGCGTGCCGCACGCACCATCAGATCATTTTCGGCCGATACGCCAGGCAAATCGGTAACGCGCTCGACGCGGCCGTCCTGGCGTAATGTCAGGACAATGTCATCAGCACGGTCGAGCAGAAGAAACGCGGTTTGAAGAAGATGGTAGCCATCCGCGCGGCGGCCGATGACATGCAGAAACAGATTGATCTTGGCGGGGGCCGGACAACGCAGCACCGATTGATTCGAATCTAATTGACTCAAATCCAATCCACTCAAATCTGCCAGTCCTCTATGGCAACACGAATGCGCAAGCTACCGTGTTCCACTTCGATCAATGATGGCAATGCATTGGCTTGCGTGCTCTCGTAACTCTGTATGCTCACTTGCCAACCGCCATCGTTGCCTTGCGTGAGCCGTCCCAACGCATCGCGTTGTACGTTTTGTGCAACGCTCGAGACCCGTCCGACCACCCACAAGGCCAAGGAATCGAGCGGCACCGGCGTGTCGGTAAGCTTCGCCATCAGCGTGTCCGGACTTCGCGCTTCGTAACTTTCGCCGTCCTCCGTCGTCCAGCGAGCACCCGTACTGTCGCGCTGCAATTCGGCCATCACGTTTCCAAGCGGCGATGCAAAACCGATATCGTCATCCAATGCGGAGTGCTGCCAGGTCAAACGCAAGGTGTCCGCACGATTCGACTGCTTGATGGATGCGCGCGCCTCAAGCGCGAACTGCGCGATCGACTCGCGCGGCGGGCGCGGAGGCACTTCATGCGGAGGCGGCGCGCTGACGCACGCAGCCAGAAATATGACAGATGCAAACTCAATAATTCGGCGCATGGAGAAATGAATTATTGCGTGAAGCGTTTCATGACATCGGTTAGCGCCGAACTATCTGGATTGACTTTGCGCGAATCTTCCCATGTGCGACGTGCATCTTCCTTGCGACCCATCATCCACAACACTTCGCCGACATGCGCCGCGACATCCGGATCGGGCAATAAACCATAGGCGCGTTGCAGATAGTCCAACGCACCAGGCAAATCACCTTTGCGGTAGCGCAACCATCCCACGCTATCGAGTATGGCAGCGTCATTGGGCGCAAGTTTGATCGCCTGATCGAGCAAGGTTTCAGCATCGTTCAGACGCAGATTGCGTTCGGCAAAAGAATAACCCAACGCGTTGTATGCGTGCGCAAAATCCGGCGCAATGGCAATCAAGTGGCGCAAATCATGTTCCATGCCGTCATATTGATGCATGTGCTCTTCCAGCATCGCCAATTCGTAAAGTACTTCTTTATTGTCTGGTTGCTTGGCAAGAAAATCTTTCAGCACTGTTTGCGCCGGCTTTGGTTCATCGATCTGGCGCAAGAGCTGGGATTCGACGATCACATATTCGGTTGCATCGTCTGGATTCGCCGCCGCGGCTTTGTGCAGACCTTCGCGCGCGGCATCTACCTGTCCGCGTTTGACCAGCACTTGCGCGATGCGCGCTTGCGCAGCAACGTAGTGCGTGCCCTCGCCAACCAATCCGTATTCCGTCAAAGCCTCATCGGGCTGCTGACGTTCTTCCAGCACCTGCCCCAGTTGCAGATGCAATAGATCCATGTCGTGGTACTTGTGATCGATCAAAGTCCGCAGCTGCTTTTCTGCCGTCGCATAATCGTCCGCCTGTACGGCCAAGGCAGCAACGTTATAGGCGAGATCGTCGTCGTCCGGAAAATCGGCAGCCAGCTTCCGGTAAGCATCTCCGGCATCGACTAAACGTTTTTCGGTTATCAGCCAGCGTGCATAATCGGTACGCGCCTCGCGAGCCTGAGGATAGTGTTTGGTAAATTCATTCAACTCTTCCATTGCCTGCGTCTGACGTTCCTTGGGTGCAGCCTTGGCGCGCAGCAATGCGGCAGCTTCCCAATCAGGACGCATGAGTAAAGCCCGGCCGGCCGACGCTTCGGCGCGCGTCGTATCCTCCGCTGCCAGGTAGGCAACGGCCCGCGCAAATTGCGCCTCCGGCATATCCTGGTAGGGCACCGTCAAGCGTTCGATAGCAGCGGCCGCAGCGGCCTTGTCGGGAAAGCGGCCATAGAGACGGGGTAGCTCCAACAGAATTGCTTCAGTCGGCGCTAGCTCGCGGCTCAGCAACTTTGCCAGCGGCGCTTCCAGCTCTTCGAGCTTGCCGTAACCGCCCGCCATGACCTGGGCAAATGTCTGCAGCGCAGTAGGAGAATTGGGATCGACCGCGACCCATATTTTTGCCGCTTCACCTGCGTCCTCCAACTGCTGGCCGACTACGGCGATTTCCGTCGCACGGCGAGCGATACGCGCATCACGCGTGCGGCGCGCGAGATCGAGATAGGTTTGCGAAGCCACGATGAACTGCCCACGCGCTGCGGCGATCTCCGCCAGCATCAACTCGCCGAGTATCTGTCCGGTCAGTTCTTGCGAAGGCTGCAACTGAGCCTTATCGGGCGCGCTGCTATCGGCCTTGGAAGGATCCGCGGCAAACGCAAGCGAACTCAGCGCTACAGCTGTGCAAGCCAGAAGCAATTGTTTGATGAATTGCTTGATGCGAGAAAAATTTAACATGGTGGATCTCGCTCGATGGAAATTGGAAATTAGATAGAGGTCGAAATAGAAGTCGTTGGCAGCTCTTTGGAGCACATCGGTTAAGATTCGTTCGTATCGATGGTAGCAGTAAGCGGTGATCAATAAATACTCTCACACCTGCGTTCACGCACATTCACATCATCATGCCCGAACTACCCGAGGTAGAAATCACGCGACGCGGTATTGCCGAGCATCTTACCGGCGAGATCGTCACCGATATTGTCGTACGCGAAGCGCGTCTGCGCTACCCGGTGCCAAACACTTTGGGCGATGTGTTGCGCGGACAGCGCATCGAAAATATCGACCGCCGTGCGAAATACCTTTTGCTCAACTCCAAATCAGGAACGGTGATTATCCATCTGGGCATGTCGGGAAGCTTGCGCGTACTGCCCAGCGGCAGCCCAGCGCAGAAGCACGATCACGTCGACATCGTTTTTGGCGCGCGGCTGTTGCGGCTACGCGATCCGCGCCGATTCGGCGCGATACTGTGGTCTGCGCCGCCCATCGAAGCCCATCCGCTGCTGGCTGGACTGGGCATCGAACCGCTGACGACCGCCTTTGATGGAGAGGTTCTTTACGCGGCAACCCGCGGCCGCAAGACATCGATCAAATTATTCATAATGGATGCCCGTATCGTGGTTGGCGTAGGCAACATCTACGCATCCGAAAGTCTTTTTCGTGCCCGCATTCATCCCAACATCGCCGCCGGAAAACTATCGCGTGCTCGCTGCGATCGGCTCGCCGCCGAAATTCGCGCGACCTTGACCGACGCACTCGCGGCAGGCGGCAGCAGTTTGCGCGACTTCGTCGCCAGCGATGGCGCCAGCGGCTATTTTCAGCAGCAATACACAGTTTATGGACGCGAAGGGAAAGCGTGCCGGATATGCTCTTCCACCATACGCCGCGTTGTTATGGGCCAGCGTTCGACGTTTTATTGTCCGAGTTGTCAAAAATAATGTCCGTCAATCGTTAAATATCGTCCGCCGGTAAAGCATTCGGCACCC
>DASUGV010000367.1:0-4045 GCA_036273835.1 Rhodocyclaceae bacterium | reverse complement strand
GCGTTTCGGTCGCACCTTGAAAATAGTGTTGATGCAATCCCGTGTTGAAACTGCTGCGGTGTCCGCCGCCGATTGGTGGCGGTCCCCACGGACTAAGGCTTTCCACTTCCAGCGCATCGGGATCGTCGCTGAAATCCGGCACTACAGGCGTCGTGCCGCTGATGGCATGCGTCAGCACAGCCTGCTTGTTGAGCAAGCCCTGACGCGCACCCAGCGTGCGTGCGCGCACGAGCAGAAACTGATCGAGGGTCTGCTGGAATTCCGGCGCCACGGTTTCGTGTATGAGCAGACGAGGGTCCCACACGGCCTGCGGCACAGGCACGAGCATGCGCACGCTCTCGGCATTCGACAGGTTGAACGGCGCGAGTCCTGCGCTGGCGCGCAAAGCAAGATCGAGTTGGTCGACGGGTACAGGCGCGGCGTCGACATCGAAACCCAGCGGGAAAAATTCGCTGCGCATATTCTGCAAATCCATTGCATTGGTTGGCAGCAAACCGCAGGGCGGCAACCACGAGAATGCTTGCGCAAGATCCGCTGCGGCGGGCGCAGGTTCGCCAGCGGCCGCGACCTGTTCCGCGAACTGTTCGATACGCGCTTGCCATAATGCAGGCAAGCGATTGTTTGCGGCCAATACGGCGCTGCCCGATGCCACGAGTTGCACACGCGGATCGCGCGCACTGCCACCTTGCCGCACCACCGATGCGCGATCGGCGAACGTGGGTTGCCAGGTAGCGTCGACACCGATCAGTGCAACAGGTACACCCCAGCTTTCCCAAGGCAGCGCATCACCATGCTGAAGCGTGCTTTCCGTATCGAAAATCAAGTTCGCCAGTTCGTTGCGCAAGCGCGATGGGTCTGCTGGCAAGGCCAACCATTCTTGCGGCCACGCGTACCAGAGAAGCCGTACGCCATCGGCAATGCGCCAATCTTCGAAATTCGAAGGGTCCGTGCCCGACGTGCCATCATCGCAAGGACATTTATCGCATGGATCGTTGGGATCGAAATCGGCGGTGTCGACCGTGATGGGTTGTAGTACCAAGATGCCGACCAAGGGCAAGCTGTCCGGTGCCGCGGCGATCAGTTCGCCCAGGCTCGGTCCCACCGCGCGCGGCAAAGGTGCGCCTGGCGTGGGGTCGGCATTCTGCGCAGCGCTATCTTCAGCGGCTTGCTGCGCGTCGCCATCCAGCACGCCCACGAATATCGACGGCGGCGCGACCACGGGCAGATCGGAGAGCAGACATTCGGTGTGCTGCACCAGCACTACATCTTCGCCACTAACCGCCAAGCCTTGTCCATCGGTGACTGTCAACTTGACAATGGCATGACCGTCACCATCGACGCCCTCTACGGTATAACCGACTTGCAGCCCGCGCACCACGCCTGGCGTGAAAGCCTGGCCGCGCTGCGCAATGTGTCCGGCCTGCCAGGTCTGACGTTCCTGCAACGTGGCAACGGTCAGCGCACGGCCGGGAAAAAGATTCGGTCGCCGCATCCAATCGGTGGCTGCCTCGTCGGCGGTCTCCGGCGATAAGGCAACGACGCGTTCGCCGGTCAACGCTTTTGTAATGGCTGTAATGGTCACGTCAGTTCTCCACGTTGCTATCAAACGGCGCAGCCGCTAAAAGTTCCCTTTCCCCTGCCAGGGGGAAGGGCTAGGGATGGGGGTGAAATGCCACGAGCACCCACCCGTCCACGCACTCCACAATCGCTTTCCCACCCGATGCCACCTCGACGAGCTATCGACCCCCACCCTAACCCTCCCCCTGAAAAGGGGAGGGAATCGGTATCTCGCCAATTCATTTTGCATAACATGTCGATGTCATTTCTTCTTGGCATGAGCAGCGGTTTTCGCTTTCGCCGTTCCCGTCTTGGCAGCGGCGGGCTTCTTCGTCGCCGGCTTGGTTGCAGGTTTAGTTGCAGCACCTTTGGCGGCTGTCGACTTCAGAGCCTTTGCATGCAAATCGCTGGATGCCTTGGGACTCAAGGTGCCCGTTGTCGCCATCGCAGGCGTCGCGACGGTCTTGACGACAGCAGCTTTCGGCAAGGTGATGATGCCGGCAGCCAGTTTCGATACTTCCGTCGGCGAAGCAGTCCGGATCGTTTGATCGAGCACCAGCGCATCGTTGCCTTGCGCAAGTTTTTGCAGCGCATTGGTGCTGAGCGTCTGATTCGCACTGGCCTGTTCGACCTTGACGAGGCCATCGCCAACGCCGGGTGCATTGAGCTGTGCCGCGACACCCAGGACGGTGGCCTTATCCAGCGCCGACGTCGTTGCATCGCCCGCCGGCTGCACGACACTTGCCTTAAGCGCACCGAGCGCAGCGGCAGTCAGCGCGGGCGAGCTGGTGAAACGCGGCGCCGACAACAAGCTGATCACTTGGGACGTCGCGAGCGGTGTTGCGTTGCTCAACACAGAATCCAATTGCGAACTAAGACCGAGCTGCGTGATGCGCTGACGTACATCATTCTCTATGACAGCTTCATTGGGCCCGGCGAGTTGCACGGGCGTGCCGGCTAGATCGTCGCGATAGGCGAGATTGCGCCGCCGCACGAACCACAGCGTGTTGAGGGTCGCCAGACTCTGCCACTGCGCGTCGGACGGATTGGTCGGATCGGGCGCAGGCTGATCGACATTCGGTATGCGCAGCCGCTGCAGAATCTCCAGCGGCTTGCGCTGCGCGATCAGATTGGGTGCTGCAGGTTTGAGGATGCGCGTATTCGTGTTGAGTTTGGCCATGACAGCAGCCCACTGATTGCGCGGCACCGGCGCGACGATGACGACAGCCGTCGAGTCGAGCACATCGTCCGTAGCGGAAAAATCGATCGGCGGTAAAGATAATGCTTCTTCAACCAGCGCCGGCAATTCGTCTTCCGGAATCAAAGTGAAGTCCACTGTCATAGTGGCCGGAAAATAATTTTGCGTGAAATCAGCCGGATTGATTACGTTCGGTGGCAACGGCCCGGCCGGCGGCAATGCCGGAAATTGCGTTGCGGCCGGAAAGGCGCGGCCACCCATGAGCTGCACGACGTCGGACAAATGCGTCTGATGCTGCATCAGATGCGCCAGACGCAAACCGCGCGGCGCAAAACCGAGGCCCGGCAGATCGCCGCGATCGGCACCCAGCTCGCGGCGCACCATCGCTTCATCGATCCACACCACCGTGTTGTTCTGCAAGGCAAGCATGGCGAGCGGCAGCACATTTGCCGATACGCCTTGCGCAACGCTTTGCACAAAAATCGCGCGGGCCGCACTACCGCGCCGGGCTTGCAATGCGTCGGTTGCACCATCGTCATTCCACGGCACCAGCACGACAGCCGTAGCTTCTATGACATCGCCATCTTCGACTGTGCGCTGTCCGGTAATGGAAGTCGGATAAGCGCCGATCGGATTGGCCGTGAACTCGACCGGACGCAAGGCGAGCACGAACAGTCCGGTGCGGCTGCGCAATGGCGGCTGCGGCACACGCGACAAGCCAAAGCTCGCAGACAGTTGCTCGGCTACCGGTATATCGGCCAACTGTACGCTCACGTCGCGCGGCAACAACACCAGTTCGCCCGCCGGTGTGGCGCCGTGGCCGGCACCTACGGTCAAGGTTTGCGGTGCGCTGCCTTGCGTGACGAAAAGACCGGCGGCGACGCCGCTGCCGGCAGCCTGTCCCAGGTCCGCTTCGCGCGTGAGGAAATATTGCTGGTCGCGGATAAGATCGCGCGCAGCGAGGAAACGTCCATCGAAATAACGTGGCCGCTCGCGGCGCGCATCGTCGATGAGCACACCGGCGGCACGCAGCGCGTTCACGTCGGAAGGATCGATTTGTACGCGGGCGCTACCTTGCGTGAGATTTTGCGTGAGACTCATGGTGTGCTCCAGTTAAAAATTTCGCGTCGAAGACGCCACGAAGTTCCCTTCCCCCTGCCAGGGGGGAAGGGCTAGGGATGGGGGTGTAATGTCCCAAACGTTCCCATAGCCGATATATTTATATTGCATAACTTTTTACCCCCACCCTAACCCTCCCCCTAAAAAGGGGAGGGGACTTTTACACACCCA
>DASUGV010000366.1:0-5479 GCA_036273835.1 Rhodocyclaceae bacterium | reverse complement strand
GGAACGCCTTGGGCCTCCGATGTCCATCTCACGCCAGACGGGCGCTTTCTGTACGCAGCGGAGCGCACGTCGAGCACCCTCGCCGCATTCAGCGTAGACGCGAAAACAGGCTTGATTACAAAGTTGGGCAGCTTCCCGACGGAAACGCAGCCACGTGGTTTCAATATCGATCCGTCCGGCAAGTATCTGCTCGCTACAGGCCAGAAATCAGACAAGATAAGCGTGCATGCAATCGATCAGAACAACGGTGGTCTGACTTTGCTGGGTCGTTACCCGGCAGGGAAAAACTCCAACTGGGTGGAGATCGTCAGCTTCGATTGACAACCCCTCTAGCTGAATAGACTATGACTTAGATTCCCGTGCGTGCTGCGAACGCACGGGCCCAGCATGATTCTCACTCAAGCGGCGAGTAGTCAAGCATATGCAAGCAGCAGTCAGCAGTGGCTTCTGCGCGAGACCGACACATTACGTGGGTCGAACTTGCACGATATGGCGTAACCCGCAAGGTAGCTTACCTACCAACCCATTCGTTTAACCGCAAGTCCCCACTGCCCCGCACGCCGTACAAAAATCGCAGCCGTCCTTGCGTATGACAGATAGATTACCGCATTCGCTGCACAGCGAGCCTTGCATGAGTTTGGCGTCGCGGCTTTCGCGCGGGGTTTCGAGGATGCCCATTTCTCGCGTGGGGTAGCCGTTTTCGTCGAGGACGCCGAGCATGGCGTAGCGGTGGATGATGAGGCGCGCCAAATATGCCACTGTACTAGGCCAGTTTTGCTGGCGGCGCGTGCCGGGGACGAAGGCCATGAAGTCGCCGAGCGGTTCGGGATAGTTGAGCAGCTTGCGCAGCTTCATGCCGATCCAGGCCGGGTCGATGACGCGCATGTCGAGCGATAGCAGGCGCGCGAGGCCGTCGAGCGCGCGCGGGTAGTTGCCCGATAACCACATGGAATAAGGGCGGGTGACGCTGATGGAGCCGCTCGTTCCGCTGCCCGGCAGCGTGATCTCTTTGAGGCCGAGCACGAAGTCTTCGCCGCTGGCGGGATTGGTGATGTCCACCGTCCAGGACAGCGTGCCGTCGGTGCCGGTTCTCGGTTCCTGCACGCTGAAGACGGCGTCTTGCACAGGCGTTGCATGGATGGACTCGTCGAAGGCGCCGAGTTTTTCGCAGCGGTAGCGCACGATCTGCGCGAAGGCGGAGACGACGCCGGGCACGCGCTTGAGTTCGCCGTGAGGCGGGAAGGGCAGGTCGAAACCGCTTTCACCGACGGTGAAGGCGAGCGTGTCCAGTTTGAGCTTGAGCCAGGCGCGGTCGTTGGTGCGCATGTCCATCGACAGCGTTTTAGCGAGCGCACCCATGCCGCGCGGCTGGTCGGCGCCGTTGACCCACACTTCGAAGGGAAATGCGCCGCGCGCCTGATTCTCCTCATTGGCATCGATATGCCCAACGAATATCGCGAACGAGCCTTGCGGGCTGTTCAGCATGTAGGTCCACGAGGCATTGCCATCGGCGAGATCGGGACGGCCAGGCCAGCGCAAGCTCGCCAGTACCGGAGCGGGCAGATTCGGAATCGTCAAGCGCCGGTTGGCGTCGTTCATGACAATGTCGTGAGGCGATTTTTTCTCGTCGCTTGCGGTGGATGTTGGCGTCACCGAGAGCACGGAACCGAGCACCTTGTTGGGCCGGTAGGTGGCGAGTCCCTTGAGGCCGGATTTCCATGCGCTCATGTAGAGGTCTTCGAAGTCGGCGTAAGGATAGTCTTCGGGTACGTTCACGGTTTTGGAAATGCTGGTGTCGACATAGGGCGCGACGGCGGCGACCATGTCCTTATGGGCCTGCGCGGAAATTTCCAGGGCGGTAACGAAGTTGGGTGGCAGTTTGGCTACGTCACCTCCCAGATGTTTGTAAAGACGCCAAGCGTAATCCTCGACCGCATATTCCTTATGCATACCGTCGGCCATGCGTTTCTTGCGCGTGTAGGTCCACGAGAAGGGCGGTTCGATGCCGTTGGATGCGTTGTCGGCAAACGCTAGCGAGATGGTGCCGGTCGGCGCGATGGACAGCAGATGCGAATTGCGCAGGCCGTGCTTGCGGATCTGTTCCTTGATTTCCGCAGGCAGGCGCGAGGCAAAGTTGCCGCCGGACAGGTACATGTCCGCGTTGAACAGCGGAAAGCTGCCGCGCTCCTTCGCGAGTTCGACCGATGCGAGGTAAGCGCGATCGCGCATGATGATGCTGATCTCGCTGGCCTTGGCACGCGCCGCTTCGGTGTCGTAGCGCAGGCCGAGCATGATGAGCGCATCGCCGAGTCCCGTGAAGCCAAGGCCGATGCGTCGCTTGTTCATGGCTTCCTGCTTTTGCAATTCGAGCGGCCAGTGCGTGGCGTCGAGCACGTTGTCGAGCATGCGCGTGGAAGTCTCGACAACCTTGCCGAATGCGGCGGCGTCGAAACGTGCCTTGTCGGTGAACGCGTCGACGACGAAACGCGTGAGGTTGATCGAGCCGAGACAGCAGCAGCCATAGGGAGGCAGCGGTTGCTCTGCGCAAGGGTTGGTCGCCTCGATGCTTTCGCAGTAGTAGAGATTGTTGTCGCGATTGATGCGGTCGAGGAACAGGATGCCGGGCTCCGCGTGATCGTATGTCGAACGCATAATCTGTTCCCACAACTCGCGCGCGGGAAGTTTGCGATACACCCACCAGCCGTCGTCGCGCTGATAGGCGCCGCTGCCTTTGGCTTCGGCGTTGGGTTCGGCGCGATGCGCCAGTTCCACCTCGCTGTCGGCTTCGACCGCTTTCATGAACACATCGGTGACGCCGACCGAAATATTGAAATTGGATAAATCGCCTTCGTCCTTGGCGTGAATGAAAGCTTCGATGTCGGGATGGTCACAGCGCAGGACGCCCATTTGCGCGCCACGCCGGCTACCGGCGGATTCGACTGTTTCGCACGAGCGATCGAAGACGCGCATATACGACACGGGCCCGCTGGCGCGCGATTGCGTGCCACGCACGAGCGCGCCCATCGGGCGGATGCTGGAAAAATCGTAGCCCACGCCGCCACCGCGCCGCATGGTTTCGGCGGCATGCGAGAGCGCCGTGTAAATGCCTGGACGGCCATCGGATTCTTCGGTGATGGAATCGCCCACCGGCTGCACGAAGCAGTTGATGAGCGTTGCCGTGAGCGCCGTGCCGGCGGCGGAATTGATGCGGCCTGCCGGAATGAAGCCCTGTTCTTGCGCTTCGAGAAAGCGCGCTTCCCAATAGGTGCGTTTGTCCTCGGCTTCGACGGTGGCCAACGCGCGCGCTACGCGAGCGCGCACCTCCGTTGCCGTAGCCTCTATGCCTTTAGCATATTTCTCCTGCAATACTTCCGCGGAAATTTCCTGATCGTTCAGCGTCGCAGCCGACTCGCTTTTATTTCCGGTTTCCATGAGCTCTCTCCAGAGGATTCATTTTTCTTTAAGCCGACACATTCGACGGGAGACCATATTAAGTTATGGTAGATGCCGTCGCTTTGATCCAGTGCGATTGACTCGGCGGCCCATTTGCATTAGCCGAGGCCGAGGGAATGCAGTATTTCGCTCATCTGGGTTTCAGCGTGTTCCGTCAACGTGGGTAACACTTGCGGATCAATGCCGCATAAGTCGATCGTTTCGGAATTCAAAGGCAAGTCATCGACGGTGATGGGCCCGTCCAGCTCGATTGCTTCGCTCGCCATTACCGCGATATTGAGCAAGGCGGCATCGCGCGCCATGGCGCCTGCGTTTGGTGGGGACAACTGGGCGCCGATGCAAGTTCCGATATTGATCGGCAAACGCCAGGAGAGCGTCAGCGCAGCGCCGACCTCGGTGTAATCGCAACCGACGATATTGCGCTCTTGCTCGGCAAGCTCTCGTATGTCCTGTGTCGGCATGTCGAGCACGATCCCCATCAGATCGGGCACCGCGTGGTACATCACGAGATGGCCGGCGTCCGATAGCAGTCCGATGACGAACATGCGTTCGGGTTCCGGGTCGCCGCGCTGGCGGGCAAGCGTTCTGCAGAACACGGCGCGGCGCACGCTGCCGCACCAGAAGCGATGCATGTCCATGCGTTGCGGCCGGATGCCACCGAAGGTGGTGGCGAAGGAACTTGTCAATACCGTGTCGCTCACCTGATCCAGTCCGATCAGGCTGATGGCACGCGTCAGCGTTTCGATCTTGCGCGGAAAGCCATAGAAGGCGCTGTTAGCCAAACGCAGCAGCGCACTGGCTAGCGCGGGATCGCTGGCGATCAGATCGGCGAGCCTTGCCGTCGATACGTCGGGATCATTGAGCTCGTCGCGCACGCGATAGTAAAGCGTGGGCAAACTGGCGAGCTTATTGAGACTGGCAACGAGTTCTTGCGCAACGTGCATGGCCGTTCTCTGATGCGTGTGAACGCCCTAATGCTGACCCGCACGCTGACTATTGGCAAGGTTTTCTAGAATCTATTCGGGCGTTTCCTTCTTGAGCTGGACCAACTCGCACGATAACAGGCGTTCCACGGTGCTAACGGCTTCGAGCCGCACCATTTTGCCTTTGTGCGGAATAACCATGAACATGCCCGGTTTGACGTCGCCGATGGGTGCAATAAGACCTGGTCCGCCGTTGAGTTTGGCGACTTTGGGCATGAGCAGCACCGGGACAGCGATCTGCTGGCCCTTGGGCATGGTTTTGTTCATCGACGCAGGGACGCCTTGCTGGCAGAGCGTTTCAAGCCCGAGTTCCAACTCGGTGGTGGATATGCTACGCGCACGCCGCGCGACGCAGATGTAGACCGAAGAGCTTTCCGCAGGACGCATGGCGACCAGTTCGCCCACAGTAATGCTGCCGGCATTACCGCTGAGATGACGCAATCCGAAACCTGAAGGACTTTGGTCGACGATGGCCCATTCGCTGGATACGGACAATCCTTTGCCAACGCCTTCGAGGCTGTCCGAGCGGCGGCGCTGGAAAGCTGCCGTGGCGAGAAAGTGGCGTACAGAATCGAAGCCGGCGACGAGGTCCGCACGCGGCTGCAGCTTGTTGCGGCCATCGCGACGCGTGCGCGGCTCAGACCACTGCTCGATGCAACGGGCAAGCATAAAGCCATACGCAGGTTCTTTTGCCTCCAGCGGCAAACCGAGTTTGGGAGGCGGCGTGCCTTGGCGCAGACCGCTGAGATGTTTTTGCACTTGAGCCAATAGAGGGCGGCAGTCCAACACCGTTTCGCTGGAGCGCAGACGATGTTCTGCTTTGAAGCGCTTGGGACCTTGACTGGAGCTGCTGAGCAAAAACAAACCCATTGCCCGATCGCCAGGCCGCGGTGCTTTGGCCTTGAGCTGCGCCAGGTGACCGAAGCGTTCGGTATAGAAACGCAAGCGGGCGAGTTCTTTGCCGCCCAGCGTAGCGGGGTCCGTCAATGCCATTAATGCGGTATGGATGACTATGCGCTCGATCGTGTCGGAGCTATTCGTAT
>DASUGV010000365.1:0-3255 GCA_036273835.1 Rhodocyclaceae bacterium | reverse complement strand
CCAAGTGGATGTGTTTCCAGACGCACAACAGTATGTGCTGGGCATTCTATCTATTTGTCATTGGCTACATGGTGATGAGGGGGCATTTGGCGACAGGCTTTTTCATGACATACGCAATTTATTTCGACAAGTTGCGCGACTCGGCCATCGACTTCACGGATCGCATTCAGACGATGATCGAGCGCAAGTCCAACCTCGGACGCATGATGCCGATCTTCTGGGCCAACAATAGTCTGTCGAAGGGCGCGCGAAAGTTTCCCGTCGACTGGCAGAGGATCGTCATCAAGGACGCGGTGTTCCGCTACGGCGACAAACCGGCGATAGGTCCTTTGAGTTTGAACATAAAACGCGGCGAAATTATCGGGATCGCAGGTCACTCCGGCTCGGGTAAGTCCACACTCATTAAGCTGATATTGGGGTTGTATCACTTGGAAGGTGGCGTGCTGAAAATAGGCGACGCGCCGGTCAGCGAGATTCGTCACGAAGATCTCACTGCGCATGTAGCCGTGGTGCTGCAGGAAACGGAGTTGTTCAACTTCTCGCTGGAAGAAAACGTCACCATGATGCGCGAAGTCGATCCAGTGTTGCTGGAGCGTGCCTGTCGCGTCGCTTGCCTGAACGAATTGATCGTACGCTTGCCCGATGGCTTGCAGACCGTACTCGGCGAGCGCGGATATTCTTTGTCCGGTGGCGAACGTCAACGCGTGGGCATTGCTCGTGCCGTGTATCGTAACGCTACCATTCTGTTGCTGGACGAAGCGACATCGGCGCTGGACAGTGGTACGGAGCAGAAGGTGATGGAAGGTCTATTGAATGAACGCGCACCCGATCAGACGATGCTGATCGTCGCCCATCGCATCAGCACCTTGAAGAAGGCGGACAAGATCGTCGTGTTCGAGCGCGGGCAGATGGTGGAGGAGGGCGATTTCGCCATGCTGACGGACAACCCTGCAACTCACTTCGGCGGCATGTACGCCATTCAGCAAGCATAGTCGGAAGCTTCGATCGAACGCCGTAACGAAACGACCAGATTTTCTTACGGCACAAAATATGTGTAGAGCATATTCGTTCAGGAGTGTTTGATCGGCCAAAATATATGTTCCGCGCAATGCGAATATATATATTTCGAAAAGCGTGATATCTGCGCTCCGGGAGGCTGCTCCCGCTCCACGGCAATCCTATAATCCGAGCACCAGATCGTCGGCAGCATTGGCGAAATTGGATAGCGGCGATTCATTTCAATGGTGCAATTTGCCTTGAGTGCGATGCTTGCTCAAATCAATAAATAGGAGACAAAAGTGATGCGTATCAAATCCCCCTTAGTGGGCTTGCTTGCATTGGGTTTTGCGAGCACAGCCTTTGCAGCGGCCGATGCGCCCAGCGGCTGGACGAAGTGTGCCCAGCCTGGCGGCACGTGCACCATGAGCGGCACGCACGACACCACCTTGGGAAAATCCGGTGTCTTTGCACCGTTCGTTACCCGTACCGGTAACTTCTCTTGTTCGCTATCGAACTTCCCCGGTGCGCCCAGCAATGCAACATGGTGCTCTTATAATCCAGCTGCTTCGAGTTCATCTTCGAGTTCAAGCTCCAGCAGCTCATCGAGCTCTAGCAGTTCATCTTCAAGTTCTTCTTCGTCGAGCTCATCGTCATCCAGTTCGTCATCGTCGAGTAGCTCGTCGAGTTCATCATCCAGTTCTTCGTCATCCAGCTCCTCGTCGTCCAGTTCGTCCGGTAGTTCCTGCGGCGGCGACGCGGGATCCACTTCTACGCGTCCGCAACTGAGCAGTACGGTTGCTGCCAACTACACCGTGGCCAAGTTCCTCGGTAGCTGGTCGCCAGCGAGTGTCAGCACCCCCGGTTCGCCCGATTACACCGTCGGTTCCGGTGGCTTTAGCACAGTGCAAGCTGCCATCAACGCGGCGATCAACGCAGGCGGTTCGACACGCAAGTACATTCTTGTGAATTCTGGCACCTATAACCAGCTCATCTTCGTTCCTTCCGGCACTCCCATTACGCTGTACGGTACCGGTGCGGCTTCGGCGGTGAAAATCCAGATCGCGACCAGCGCAATCCAAAGCGGTAGCCAATACGCATCCTTGGTGAAGGCGAGTGACTACACGAGCGCAGGACAATCGTGGGTCAATAGCTGCGCAGGCAAAGGCAGCGCGATCGGTACGACTTGTTCGTCGGCGTTCATCATCGAGAACACTGGATTCGAAGCCAAGAATCTGACGATTACCAATAGCCGTGTGGAAAGCGGCTCCGGTACAGATCAGGCCGTGGCCGTCTACAACAATGCGGACCAAGTGCACTTCGATAACGTCAGCATGTTCGGCAATCAGGACACAGTATGGCTCGATGGTTCAGGCAAGCGTTTCTATGCGCAGAATTGCTACGTCGAAGGCGATGTGGATTTCATCTTCGGCCAAGGCACGGGCGTGTTCGACCATTGCCAGATCAACTACACCGCTGCGCGTGGAAAAAATGGCAGCACGATTGGAGCTCCAAGTACGACAAGCGGCAATATGGGACTCCTGATCAGTGGCGGTTCGATCACGGGTTCCAACGGTGCGAGCGGTGTCTTCTTCGGTCGTCAATGGCCACAAAGCAGCCTGTCGAGCCCGGTCGGCAAGATGATCATCCGCGAAACTTCCATCGGCGGCTTCGTCCAGCCTTCTGCGCCGTGGGAGCCCTGGGATAGTTCGCATCCGGTGAATTACGGTTCGAGCTCGTCGCCCAATGTGGGTGAGTACCACAACTGCGGTTCGGGTGCTGCATCCTAAGCGCTAGTTAGCTGTAATGGAAAATTAATGGGCTTGCGATCGCAGGCCCATTTTCTTTTGGATCAGTTATTTACTTTGCATTACAACGTGTCATGTGTGGGCAAGCAGCAAGTATTTATTTGCATTTGGAAACCTGGATGCTATCGTTATCATTGCCAAGCAAAATGATTTCGCTGTCTTGATGAACTGGGCTTTTTTTGACGCTCGGTCGACAGCGAACGCAAAAATAAAAGAGGAGACACACTCATGAACACAGCCCTGATTTGGGTACGGTTGCCGTCGTCTGCCATCCGGATTCACGCCATTCTATTTTCCGTACTACCGGCACTCACGAGATAAGTCTCGCGGGCCATCGAATTATGATAAATGGATAGTTTGCCAGAGATCCATTTGTCATGAACATGCGCACATGGCTTTGCATGAACAATTATCGCGGCAGGATGAAAGCGCCGACATTGTTTGTCGAATT
>DASUGV010000364.1:0-3935 GCA_036273835.1 Rhodocyclaceae bacterium | reverse complement strand
AACAGTCGTTCTGCTTCGATGTCGTTTTTCACCGTAAGCGAGAGGGAGAATCCTTTGAAATCAGGCTGCCCCAAGCAGCGACCATCGGAAGCCATCACAGTCGTGTCGCCGATGCGCATGCTCATGTGCATGATCTTGTTTTCGGAACCCGGCGGGCACATGTCCTGCTGCGCAGGTTCAGGGTTGTCTTTGAAACGCATCGACATGATTTGTTCAGCGCCCATCGTCTTGCGATAAAACTCGAAAGCTTCTTCGCAGCGGCCGTCGAAAAATAGGTAAGGTTGCAGTTGCATGGCGCTTCTCCTTTTAAGTTGTCCTTCCAAGAATAAGGGCTTGTTGCAATCAAAATTTGGAGAGCAGTTGAGCAAGCCTATCCAGGCTTTGTGACCAGCCTTCTTGCATGCCGGCAAGGGCTTGCGCAACTTCAGGTCCAGCTTTGATGACACGCGTGGTCAGCGTAAGTTTCGTCTTGCCGTTGTACTCGGTGAAGATGACAGTACAAAGAACTTCCAGGCGCGGATTGCCTGCATCGTCTTCGAAAGCGGTGGTGTTGAGCACCAAGCGTTCGGGCGGCGCGATTTCGATAAATGCGCCTGTCATGGGGTAGTCCGTTCCGTCCGGGCCGCGCATGACAATCTTCAACGCGCCGCCGGGTCGCACGTCGGCCTCGCACACCGGATTGGTGAAGTCTTTGGGTCCCCACCATTTGGCGAGATGCGCGGGATCCGTCCACACCTTGAATGCTAGTGCGCGCGGCGCATCCAGGATGCGTGTGAAAACAAGTTCGGTGCCGATTGTTGGAACACTCGCCATTGCGTTCATTTTGGTTTACCTCGCGTATATTCTATTGTCATAACTAGTGGCATGGTGCGATTCGGGGCCATCTTTCCGCTAGCCGCCGATTGCGGGAACTCAGCGTGAGGCTTGCACACTGGCAAGATACGCGGTGAGTTGTTCCATCGTGCCGCCCCAACCTTGCTCCATGCCGGCATGCGCAGCGTTGAAGGTTGCGATCTCTTCTGCGCTGGCGTTGATGGGCAGCCACTGCAATCTGAGCGTGGTCTTGCCGCCGCTTTCCGTCAGCGTCGTGGTCGCCAGCGTCTCCAACGGCCACGTCGGACTCATTGGATGACGTGTCAGATTGCCATTTGCATCGGAGAATGAATTGACGATGACCAGCCGCTCCGGCGCGTTAATCTCGCGAAAGACCCACTTGCCCCACATCTCGTGGCCGTCGGGAGACATCATGCAATAGTGATAAATGCCGCCGGGGCGCAAATCGTGTTTGCTGGATTTCATCGTGAAGCCCTTTGGCCCGAACCATTTCGCCAGATGTTTTTCGTCGGTCCACGCGCTCCATACCAGATCGCGCGGTGCGTCGAAAACGCGAGAGAGAACGAATTCGTTTGCTGTCGTTTCGGTACTTGTCGCAGTGTTTGCCACGGGGTTTGCCATTTCTTTTCTCCTTTAAATCGATAGTTGACGTTCGATGATTACGTCCTGGGCGGGGCGGGTGCTCACGCCTGCTTCGACGGGCTGACCAGATAAGCGGCAAGCCGATCCAGCGTTTCGGTCCAGCCTTGCAACATACCTGCATGTCCCGCAATAAAGGCCTTGCGTTCGCGCTCCGTCGCATTCAGCGCGGTGGCGCGCATGGTCAGCGTCGTCTTGCCTGCATGCTCGGAAAATGCAAATGCCGTGAGCATTTCAAGCGGCCAATCCGGCGCATTAGGACGGCGCACCACCTTGCCGGCTTCGTCCGAGAAAGAATTGACGAAGACGATCCGCTCCGGAACATGGATTTCGCGATAGATCCATCTCGACCAGATCTCGGAGCCGTCCGGTATCCGCACGCAGCAGTGCAGCGCCCCGCCTTCGCGAAAATCCACATCGAGCACGCGCAGGGTGACATTTTTTGTTGCCCACCAGTGCCACAGATGCTCGCGCTGCGTCCACGCCTGCCATACCAACTTCCGCGGCGCGTCAAATGTGCGAGTCATGACGAATTCATATTGCGCAGATTCATCCGGGGGCGCTTCTCGATTGCTTGCCGTCATTTCCGTGTTCCCTTTCTGCTTGCCGCCTTTTTTTCCGTTTTTTTCTTTCCTACATTGCTCGATTGCAATTCGCGCAAATAGTCCTCAAGCCGGTCGAGCCGCTCTTCCCAGAATTTGCGGTACTGCCCCACCCAATCGGCAACCTCCTGGAGTGGCTTCGCTTCCAGCTTGCAAGGCCGCCACTGCGCTTGCCGCCCTTGCGTGATCAGTCCCGCACGCTGCAACACCTTGAGATGCTTGGTCACTGCGGGCAAGCTCATCTCGAAAGGCTCAGCAAGTTGCGTGACAGAGGTCTCGCCCGAGGCCAGACGCGCCAGAATCGCGCGACGGGTCGGATCGGCCAGGGCAGAAAACGTGGCGCTGAGATGATCGGATGGCATCGTTAAAAACCTATTAGTTAATTAACTGATTGGTAAATTACAGCCAGACAAACTGTTTGTCAAGCGCTTTTATCGGATGGACTTTTCTTGTTTTGCGCGCCAACGTTCATTACTCTTTCAATCCCGAAAAACACCGCCCGGACGCAGCCGCACGCAGCATGCCGCTGTGCGCTTGCCCGAAGGTGGAACTATTCATTGGAGACAATGCATGCAGCCATTTACTTGCGGTATCTATTTCGTTCGAATTTTTTTCGTCGCACTATGCCTTACGCAATTCGCGGCGCCCGCGCAGGCAGCCGCGTCCACGACGGCCAAGACCTCCGTAACGACGCCTCCAATCGAGCGCTTCCAGATCGGGCTCTGGGGCAACATGCCTTATGGTAGGAACGGTGACGGCACGGTCGATGGGCCGAAAATTCTCGCGCTCACGCAGAGCATGAACACGGCAAAGCTCGCATTTACGATCTTCGACGGCAACACCAAGGACGACAGTACGCCGTGCACGGATCAGGTCCTCGGCGCCGATACGCTGCGCATGTTCAACCGGCTCGAAGCGCCGGCCATCTATGCGCTGGGCGACAGCGAGTGGACGAATTGCCACCACATCAACAATGGCAGCTACAACGCGCTCGAACGCCTAGATTTTTTGCGCAAGACCCTTTACGCGACGGACACAAGCCTCGGCATACAGAAACTGAAAGTCGATCGCCAGGGCGCGCCTGGCCTTGCTTACAGCGAGAACGCGCGTTGGGAATATGGCAGTATTGTCTTTACCACCCTCAATGTCCCCGGCCACAACAATAACAAGGTCGATGCCGGCCAATGCCCGGATGCCAAGAGCACGCGCAAACAAGCCGATTGCGATCAGGACAACGCCGAATATGTCGATCGCAACCGGCATAACCTGGCGTGGTTAGGCGAATCGTTTGAATTCGCTCGTTACAAACATGCTGCTGGCATTATGATTGTAATGCAGGCCGACCCGGGCTTTGACTTGCCCGAGACCGAAAATGTTAACGAACGCACGGCCACGCCAAACATGGACGGCTACAAGAATCTTCTCGACTTTCTCGCCACGCAGAGTCGTAACTTCGCCGGGCAAGTAGTGCTCGTACACGGCGGCACTCGCTTCTTCAAGATCGACAAACCCCTTCTCGATCAGGCACACATGATCCGCAATTTCACGCGCGTCGAAACATTCGGCAGCCCCAACCTGCACTGGGTGCGGGCAACAATCGATCTCAAAAGTCCGGATGTCTTCAACTTCGAACAGATGATCGTGCCGGGCAACTAAGCAACGGCGTCAATGCAGAGAGCGCGGCGCAGGCAGCATGCGCCGCAGCACATTGTCTTTCCACACGTAATGGTGAAACAGCCCTGCCGCCGCATGTAACGCAGCCACTATGATGACGGCATTAGCGAACAGCGCGTGCAGATCGCCGACCATGCTGCGCAAGGCCTTGTTGCCGGGGTCGAAGGCGGGAATCTTCAACAGATT
>DASUGV010000363.1:0-4140 GCA_036273835.1 Rhodocyclaceae bacterium | reverse complement strand
CGTCCGGTGTGCCCAGATTCACTAGCAGAATACCAACACGCGGCACGCTGTCGTGATCGAATTCCGGTTCGGCGATATAGCGCGGCATATTGATTTATGTCGGGAAGGTCGTTGCGATACGGCCGCCGTATGCGTTCGCTCTACGCGAAGCGCTTCCTATAGCTCGCAACGAAGCGCCTGCACAGTGACCGTTGCGCCCTCTGCCCAATCGTAGTTATTCGCAATGACATGCACGCCGTTGCCGCCACGGCGCGCGATCTCGTTCATCGCCTTATTCATGGCGTTGGCAGGTCTGTTGGTGCCCAGTTTCTGTTCGGTACTGATCATGCCTAGCGACACGCAGGAATGTTCGATTTGTTGTGTCGTGACGACTTTGATCTTTTCGGTTCCTGGTTCAAGCGCCGTTGCGCATGCCGACAATCCCGCAAGCGCGGCGGCCAGAAATAGTATTCGTTGCGTCGTGTGCATATGCTAACTTTTCCTAACCCTAAGTGTTGTTCGAGAGCGCGCTGCTCAACAGTCGCGCGGTGATATCCACAATCGGAATCACCCGTTCATATGCCATTCGCGTAGGTCCGATCACGCCGACCGTTCCGACGATCATTCCGTCCACTTCGTAAGGCGCCGTCACCACGCTGCATTCGTCCAGCGACGTTATACCCGATTCGCCGCCGATAAATATCTGCACGCCTTCGGCACGATTGGATAGATCGAGCAATTGCATGAGGCCTGATTTCTGGTCGAAGAGTTTGAACAGATCTTTCAGCCGCGCCATGTTGGACGACAGTTCATCGACTTCCAGCAGATTGCGCTCGCCGGAAATGACGTAGTCAGCATCGGTGTCCTGCATGGCATCGTGACTGGCTGCTATCGCGGCGTTCATCAATTCGGACATGTCGGTCTTGAGTTGCACCAGTTCAGCTTGCAACTTGCCCAGCATTTCGCCGAATCCCAATCCCGCACAATGATGATTCAGGTAATTGGCGGCTGTAGTGAGCTCTGAACTGGAATAAGTACGCTTGGTGAACAGTATGCGGTTCTGCACATCGCCCGCAGTGGTGACGATGACCAGCAGCACGCGGCTATCGGACAAGCTGACGAATTCGATATGGCGAATCTTGGCGCCGTCCGTGCGCGGCGAAACGACGACACCGGCGAAGTGCGTCAGCCCCGACAACAGTTGCGAGGCCGCGTTGATGAGCCGTTTCGGTTCGTGCGGTTGCAACTGGTGTTCGAGCTCGCGCAGTTCGGCGCGCTCCAGCGGTTGCACGGTCAGCAAAGTATCGACGAACAGGCGATAACCGCGCGGTGTGGGAATGCGGCCGGCAGAAGTGTGCGGGCTGGTGACCAGGCCGAGGTCTTCCAGATCAGCCATGACGTTGCGGATCGTTGCTGGCGATAGCTCCAGCCCGGACTGGCGCGACAGCGAACGCGAGCCGACCGGCTGGCCTTCGGCGATGTAGCGTTCAACCAGGGTCTTGAGCAAAACCTTGGCGCGTTGGTCAAGCTGCGAAAGCGAGGATTCGGCCATAAAGCGAGATTCTATGAAACTACCGGCGGACTGAAAAGATAAGCGTAACGGGTTATTCGTCTTTGCTGTGGTTAAAATGCAGGCCTATGAGTACGGAATTCAATACTGTTGCGCTAATCGGCAAGTACCAGAGCGCCGAAGTCGCCGAAGCTTTGTTACGCCTGGTCGGTTTTTTGCAGAGCCGCAACGTGACGGTCTGGGTCGAGGCGGACACGGCTAGTGCAGTCGGCAACGTTGGATCAGCCGAGGTGGTGGGCTTCGATCGTATCGGCGACGAGGCAAATCTGGCTGTCATTATCGGCGGCGATGGCACGATGCTGACCGCCGCGCGGCGCCTGGCCGCTTACACCGTTCCGCTGGTGGGCATCAATCAGGGACGGCTCGGATTTCTGACCGACGTGGCGCGCGACGACATGGTGGCGCGCGTGGGCGAGATTCTCTCTGGCCAGTATTTACGTGAGCGGCGCGGCCTGCTCGATGCCGAAGTGCTGCGCAACGGCGAGCGCGTATTCTCGACAGTCGCCCTCAATGACGTTGTACTATCGCGTGGCCAGCTTGGCCGCATGATCGAATTCGAATTGCATGTGGACGGCGAGTTCATTTATTCTCAACGCTCGGACGGCATCATCGTCGCCACGCCCACCGGTTCGACGGCTTATGCCCTATCGGCCAACGGACCGATTCTGCATCCGCGTCTGGCGGGCATCGTGCTGGTGCCGTTATGTCCGCATGCGCTGACCTACCGTCCGCTGGCGTTGGCGCAGGACAGCGTAGTCGAACTGGTGATCCGGCCCACGCATGACGCCAGCATTCACTTCGACGGCCAGACGCTGTTTGCCGCGCAGTCGGGCGATCGCATCCGCGTCAGCCGTTCCGCGCAATCGGTGACGTTGCTGCATCCAGAAGGTTATAGCTACTTCGCGGTACTGCGCGAGAAGCTACACTGGAGCGCGGCGCCGCGGCTTTTTTGAATCGCTGTTTTTATTCTGAACATCTATGCTGCGTCGTTTGCTGATTTCCGATTTCGTGCTCGTCGATCGTCTTGAGCTGGATTTCCGTCCAGGCTTCGGTGTACTGACCGGCGAAACCGGCGCCGGTAAATCCATCCTGCTCGATGCGTTGGCGCTGTTGCTCGGCGAGCGCGCCGAAGCGGGCGTGGTGCGTGCGGGCAGCGAACGCGCCGACGTTGCCGCCGAATTCGACCTGCCGGAAAAATCTCCCGCCAAGGCGTGGCTGCTGTCGCAAGATTTCAATGCGGATGAAAACGAAGTGCTGATTCGGCGTGTCGTCGACAGCGGCGGGCGTTCGCGTGCCTATGTCAATGGCATGCCAGCTACGGCAGCGCAGTTGCGCGATCTCGGTGAATTCCTTGCCGACATCCATGGTCAGCATGCTCATCACGCTTTGCTGCGTGGCGATGCGCAGCGCCAGTTGCTGGATGCGCATGCCGGTTTGAGCGAGCTGGCGCGCGAGGTCGCAACGCTTTACAAGACATGGCAGGCCGCACGCCGTGCGCGCGAGGAAGCAGAGCAGGGCCAAGCCAGCCTGGTGCACGAGCGCGAGTTGCTGAGCTTCCAGGTGAAGGAACTTGCGGAGCTGGCTTTCGCGTCCGCCGAGTGGGAGGCACTCAATCAGGAGCACTCGCGCTTGTCGCATGCCGCCAGTTTGCTGGAGGGTGTCGAAGCCGCGCTCGACAGCGTGAGCGAAAGCGAGGCGCCGCTTTCTACGGAAACTCAACGCATCACTGCGCGTTTGCAAGAGTTGGCGCAATACGATGCGAGCCTCGACGAAGTGGCCGAACTATTGTCGGAAGCCGCGATCCGTCTCGATGAAGCAGGACATGCGCTTCGCCGCTACCGCGATCATGTCGATCTCGACCCCGAACGTCTGACGGAAGTCGAGCAGCGCATTGCTGCGGTTATGACAATGGCACGTAAGTACCGCGTGCAGCCGGAGGAACTCGATGAACTGCTGAAGCAAAGTCGCACGCGCCTCGACAATCGGGCCGAGCTGGCCGACGCCGCAGCGATGGCCGAGCGCGAGCAGGCGGCTTTCAAGGCATTCAGCGCACAAGCGAAAATTTTGTCCGCCAAACGCGCGACCGCTGCCGCCAAGCTGGGCAAGTCCGTCACCGCCGCGATGCAGGATTTGGCGATGGCGGGTGGCCGTTTCGAGTTGGCGCTGCTGCCCGACCCGGAAGGTTCCGCCAGCGGTTTCGAGCGCATCGAATTTCAAGTGGCAGCGAATCCGAATCAGCCGCTGCGGCCGCTGTCGAAAGTGGCTTCGGGCGGCGAACTGTCGCGGATCGGCTTGGCGATTCAGGTCATCACATCGGAAGCGCAGTCCACGCCGACGCTCATTTTCGATGAGGTAGACGTGGGCATCGGCGGCAGCGTGGCCGAGATCGTCGGCCGCCGCTTGCGTGAGCTCGGTCAGGGCAGACAGGTGTTATGCGTTACGCATTTGCCGCAAGTGGCAGCTCAGGCTAATTGGCAATGGAAAGTCGCCAAAGAAACTGTCGGCAGCGCTACGCTGTCGCGCCTCACTGAGCTCGACGATGCCGGGCGTGTGGAAGAAATCGCGCGCATGCTGGGCGGCGTCAACATTAC
>DASUGV010000362.1:0-7085 GCA_036273835.1 Rhodocyclaceae bacterium | reverse complement strand
TCCCGCTGGCGGCAGGCGTGCTGTATCCGTTCTCCGGCCTGTTGTTGTCCCCGGTGGTGGCAGCGGCCGCGATGGCGCTGTCGTCGGTGAGCGTGATCGGGAACGCACTTCGACTGCGGGCGGTGCGGGTCGAGTGACCGGCGGCGCGATCGATGGCGGGGGTCAGCAACTGCTCGCGGGCGCGGCAGCATGAGTGGTAGGCCGTGTTGGACTTGAACCAACGACCAAAGGATTATGAGTCCTCTGCTCTAACCAACTGAGCTAACGGCCCGTGGGGTGAAGCGCCGCGCCGCCGATGCGACGCGGCTATTGCAGAATCAACCTTCGCCGTCGAGAAAACTTTTCAGCTTTTCCGATCTCGACGGATGGCGCAATTTCCGCAATGCCTTGGCTTCGATTTGCCGAATGCGTTCGCGCGTGACATCGAATTGCTTGCCGACTTCTTCCAGTGTGTGGTCGGTGTTCATTTCGATGCCGAAACGCATGCGCAATACTTTGGCTTCGCGGGGCGTGAGCGAGTCGAGAATTTCCTTGGTGACATCTTTCAGCGAGGAGTACATCGCTGCGTCGGCAGGTGCCAGCGTAGCAGTGTCTTCTATGAAATCGCCCAGGTGAGAGTCGTCGTCGTCGCCGATCGGTGTCTCCATGGAGATAGGCTCTTTGGAGATTTTCAAGATCTTGCGAATCTTGTCCTCGGGCATTTCCATCTTGACCGCTAGCGTTGCAGGATCAGGCTCTAAGCCGGTCTCTTGCAGGATCTGACGCGAGATACGGTTCATCTTGTTGATCGTTTCGATCATGTGCACGGGGATGCGAATGGTGCGCGCCTGGTCGGCAATCGAGCGCGTGATGGCTTGGCGAATCCACCACGTTGCGTACGTGGAAAATTTGTAGCCGCGACGGTATTCGAACTTGTCGACCGCCTTCATCAATCCGATATTGCCTTCCTGAATGAGGTCGAGGAATTGCAAGCCGCGATTGGTGTACTTCTTGGCGATCGAGATCACGAGACGCAAGTTGGCCTCGGTCATTTCGCGCTTGGCGCGACGCATCTTGGCTTCGCCGGTGGACATTTGTTTGTTGATGTCCTTGAGCTCCTTGAGCGAAATCTGGATGCGGTCTTGCAAGTCGATTAGTTTTTGTTGCTCTTCCAGAATGTTCGGCTGCATGCGCATCAGCGTGCCGGCAAATGCCGCGCCCGATGAGATTTCGTTCTTCAGCCATTCGAGATCCGTCTCGTGGCCCGGAAAGCTCTTGATGAAATAGTTACGTGGCATACCCGAGCGTTCGACGCACAGGTCGAGAATTTTTCGTTCGTGCTTGCGAACGTTTTCCACCATGTGGCGTACCGTGTCGCACAAGTTTTCGATCATTCGCGCGGTGAAGCGGATGTTCATCAATTCGCCGCTGATCTGGCTGTGAATCTTGAGGTAAGACTTGTCCTGCGTTCCTTTCTTCAATGCCGGAACCATCTTCGAATAAAGATCGCGGATGACTTCGAAGCGCACAAGGGCATCGGCTTTGAGCAACAGAAGCGAAGCGGAAATGGCGGCTGCTCCGTCTTCTTCGCTTTCCTCTTCCTCGTCTTCCAGCTCTTCTTCTTCGGCCTCGGGCAGTTCCGCGGCGGTTTCAATCGCATTCGGATCGATGAGGCCATCGATCAATTCGTCGATACGCATTTCGTCGCGTGCGACCTTGTCGGCCATGGCGAGAATTTCGACGATGGTTGTCGGGCACGCGGAGATCGCAATGACCATGTGCTTGAGGCCGTCTTCGATGCGCTTGGCGATTTCGATTTCACCTTCGCGGGTGAGGAGCTCGACGGTCCCCATCTCGCGCATGTACATGCGCACCGGATCGGTTGTGCGACCGAACTCCGAGTCGACTGTCGACAGCGCTTGTTCCGCTTCCTCTTCAACCTCTTCGTCGACGACAACACTGGGCACGGAGTCGGACATCAAGAGCTCTTCGGCGGCCGGCGCCTCGTCGAAAACTTTAATGCCCATGTCATTAAACGTGGAGATGATCGATTCGATCTGCTCCGCGTCGACCATTTCGTCGGGCAGGTGGTCGTTGACTTCGGCATACGTGAGATAACCACGCTCCTTGCCGAGCGCAATCAAGGTTTTCAGACGTGTGCGGCGGACTTCGGCATCTGCTGCGCTGTCGGCGGGCAACGGACTGATCAGCATTTCCTTGCGGTCTTTGCGATCCTTGCGTTCTTTGGCGCGCTCCTTGGCGCGTTCCTTGATGGCTTCCTTCGTGAGTTCCTTGGCCGACTCTTTGATAAGCACTTCGATAGGTTCCTTGACTGCTATCTTCGTTGATACTTTCACCGGTTCCTTGTCCAGCTCCTTGGCTGACGCCTTTGGAGGTTTGCTTGAAACTTTGGCCGGCACCTTGGTTGCAGACGCCTTAGTTGGCAATTTGGTTGGTGGCTTAGCCGCCGCCGTTTTGGCAACAGCGGTTGTCTTCTTGTTGGTTGAAGCCGTGTTACGCCCTTTAACCGTTTCCTTGGCCCGTGCTGTTTTCGATTTCTGCTCGGCTGTTTTGGAAGCAGCCGATTTAGTAGCTTTTGCCGCGCTCGTTGCGGGGCGCGAAGCTTTAGAGGACGTCGTTTTCGACGGCGCTGTCTTTGACGGGGTCTTGCGCGGCTCTTTTGCTTTTTCCTTGGCCATGGGTTCCTCGGGCTAAAGGGACTGAAATGGGGCTGAAATAAATTCAGGAAAACCGACGATTTTACTGCAAAATCACTTGCTTTGTCCAGGCCTAAGTTTCTGTTTTTGTGTAAGAAGCGAGACTAACTGCTGATTTTCGTCAGGGCTTAGACCACGCGTGGATGCGGCGTGTTGCAAAGCTTCGATTGCCCGCTCAACCGCATTACGGCGCAATTTGATTTGCAGATCGGAAAGCATGGCAGCTGCGGTCTCTTCAGAACAACTGTCATCTTGTAGGTGAGTCAATAAATCGGCGAACACTGGTTCCAGCGGTGATTCGCGAAAACGCTCGTACATGGCTGCAAATGAACTGCGCTGTAACGCGCCGTCGTCGAATGCATCGAGTAGGGCGATCAACGCGGATTTCTCGAGGCTTTCATCGAATTCGGTCACTAGTTCCGAGGCCAACTGTCCGCACAACGCAGGATGTGCCGCAAGCAGTCTGAGCAGTTGTCGCAAGGGCGATACGACATTGTGGCGGGGTGTGGGCTGCGATGCTGCTCTACCGCGATGACTGGGCTTGAGACCCAAGGCGCGTTCGACTTCCGGCTGTGCCAGACCACTGTCGTCTGCGAGCATCCTGATCAACTGAAGTCGCAGCACCGGGGCAGCAACGCGCGGCACCATCTCCTTGGCGTCGTGCACTAACTTAGCGCGGCCTTCAGCGGTGTTCAGATCGAGATCCTGACGTAGTTCGCGCAACAAGAATTCGGTCAGCGGCGTCGCCTCGTCCAGCGCACGGCGGAATGCTTCAAGTCCCTGTTCGCGGACAAAACTATCGGGGTCATGTTGCTGAGGCAAAAATAAGAAGCGCACGATTTTATCGTCGGCCAAATGCTCAAGACTTGCTTCCAACGCACGCCTCGCGGCTTTGCGTCCTGCGTTGTCGCCATCGAAACAGAAGACGATGCGTTCGGCTTGGCGAAAGAGCTTTTGAATATGCGTCGGTGTAGTCGCCGTGCCAAGCGTTGCGACTGCAGCACCAAAGCCATATTGCGCAAGCGCCACGACGTCCATGTAACCTTCAACAACTACGACCGTTCCTCCTTCGCGGATGGCTTGGCGTGCCTGCGATAAGCCATATAACTCGCGTCCTTTTTCGAACAGAGGCGTTTCCGGAGAGTTCAAGTATTTGGGCTCGCCAGCGCCGATTACCCGGCCGCCAAAGGCAATGACATTGCCGCGCTGATCGAGAATGGGAAACATGATGCGATTGCGGAAGCGATCGTAACGGCGTCCTGCATCGTTCTGTATGACCAATCCGGCTTCGAGTAGCGCGGCATCGTCATAGTTTTTTGGAAAGGCAGCATGCAATCCTTGCCAATCGTCGGGCGCAAAACCAATACCGAAGCGGGCGGCAATTTCACCGGTCAAGCCACGTTTTTTTAAATATTCGATCGCTTGCGGCGCATGCTTGAGTTGATCGCGGTAGTGGCGTGATGCTATTGACATAATTTCCAGCAGGGACTGACTACGTGCCCGGTCAGCCGGGGAGGGCATCGATGCATCATCTGGAATTTGCAATCCCGCTTGGCCCGCCAATTCCTTCATGGCGTCAGGGAAGGAAAGACCAGCATATTCCATCAAAAATCCAACGGCGGTACCGTGCGCACCGCAACCGAAGCAATGGTAGAACTGCTTGGCCGGGCTCACCGAAAACGAAGGAGATTTTTCGTTATGGAAGGGGCAGCAGGCCATGTAATTGGCCCCGCCTTTCTTGAGCGGAACGTAACGTTCGATCAGATCGACGATGTCGATCCGGGCGAGTACTTGCTCCACGAACGAAGCTGGAATCATCCGTTGCCCACGATGAAGAAGTACAACGAAAAACGTCGCGAAGCGGCGGGCGCTCCGCGATGATTATTTTTATGCAGTCAATGCAGCTTTCACTTTAGCCGACACTTGTGCCATGTCAGCACGACCCGCAAGTTTTGGTTTGAGCGCAGCCATCAACTTGCCCATATCAGCCGGCCCCTTGGCGCTGGTTTCCTTGATGGCCATCTGGATCGCCTCAGCAATTTCGGCCTCCGGCATCGCAGCGGGCATATAGGCGGAGAGCACTTCGGCCTCGTAGCGTTCTGCGTCGGCCAAGTCCTTGCGGTTGGCCGCGTCGTATTGAGTAATGGAATCGCGGCGTTGTTTGAGCAGTTTATCGATGATAGCCACAACCATCGCATCGTCGAGTTGAACGCGCTCATCGACCTCTTTTTGCTTCATTGCGGCGAGCAATAGGCGGATGGCGCCGAGCTTGGCGGTTTCACGCGCACGCAGGGCTGCTTTCATATCTTCATTGATGCGTTCTTTGAGAGACATTATTTTGACCTCGCAGGCTTTCAAAACACAAAAACCCGGCCGCCATGATGGCTCCGGGTTTCGCTACATTCAATAGACAGGCGCTTGTGCGGCCAGTCGGCAGAAACGCGTTAGAACAGTTTCGGCGGCAATTGTTGACTACGCAGACGCTTGTGTAGCCGTTTTACGGCCGCAGCCTTCTTTCGCTTGCGCTCGGACGTTGGCTTTTCATAAAACTCGCGCGCCCGCAACTCGGTCAATAGACCTGTTTTTTCGATAGTACGTTTGAAGCGGCGAATGGCAACTTCAAACGGCTCGTTTTCTTTTAAACGTACACCCGGCATTCGTGTGTTCCTTGCTAGCAAAATCGGCAGTGAGTCGCTGACTATACAGTGCTTTTCTGGTTTTTCCAAGCTCCATGTGGCGCAACCGGATAAACTAGGCTCATCATGGTACATCTAGTATTGGGCATAGAAACCTCGTGTGACGAGACTGGTATAGGACTCTACGATAGCGCCCACGGCCTGCTGGCGCACAGTGTCTTCTCCCAGATCGATCTGCATGCGGTCTATGGTGGTGTCGTGCCGGAACTCGCTTCACGCGACCACGTGCGACGCATCGTGCCGTTGATTCGTGAAACGCTCGCGGCCGCGGACCACCGCGTCGGGAACATTACCGCGATCGCTTATACCACCGGCCCAGGCCTGGCTGGCGCACTATTGGTGGGAGCCAGTGTGGCGGAGTCGCTAGCTTATGCATTGAGCATACCTGCGCTGCCGATACACCATCTCGAAGGCCACTTGCTGTCTCCCATGCTGTCACCTGAGCCACCTGTCTTTCCATTCGTTGCGCTACTCGTCTCTGGCGGTCATACGCAACTCATGCGTGTAGACGGCGTTGGCAACTACACCTTGCTTGGTGAAAGTGTCGATGACGCGGCGGGCGAGGCTTTCGACAAAACGGCGAAACTGCTCGGGCTCAATTATCCTGGCGGTCCGGCGCTGGCCGCATTGGCAACACAAGGTAGATTAGGGATGTTTCGTTTGCCAAGGCCGATGATCAATTCAGGTGATCTGAATTTCAGTTTCAGCGGTCTGAAGACTGCTGTGTTGACGGCCACGCAACGTCCCAACTTTGCGTTTAACCAGGCTGCTGCGGATTTGGCCGCTGAATTTCAGGAAGCGGTCGTCGACGTATTGTGTGCAAAAGCGTTGCAGGCGCTGGATCAGAGCGGCTTGACGCAGTTGGTCGTATCGGGTGGTGTTGGCGCTAATACGCGCTTGAGAGCGCGTTTGACCTCATCAATCAAAGAGCGTGGCGGACGAGTATATTTTCCTCCGCTGGAATTTTGTTCCGATAACGGCGCCATGATTGCCTTCGCAGCCGCCATGCGTTTAATGTCGGGAGAAATACCGCTAGATCGCAAAGGTGCTTTTGCAATTAAGCCGCGTTGGCCGTTGGCAAACGTCCAGCATTAACTATTCGTTCTACTGTCTTATCACGCTTTTTTCCTGCCCAGTTTTCCTTCAGTACCTGCGATCAATCGCCGGATATTTTCGGCGTGCCGCCAGATAACGATTGCTGAAATAACCAGCGCTGCGCCAACCCACATCGGTTCGCCATTGATGAATTCGGTCAACAGCGGCGCTGCGATAGCTGCGGTAATAGCCGCTGCGGACGAATATCGAGTAATGAATACCGCAATCAACCATGTGCCGAATACAGTGAGGCCGACCATGGGCTGAATGCCAAAAAAAATACCCGCAGCAGTGGAGACGCCCTTGCCGCCGCGGAATTTTAAGAATATCGAGAATACATGCCCTAAGAAAACTGCAATGGCAATACCGGCAAGTAGTGTCGGTGTAAGGTCCCATTGCGGTGCGAGCAAGCGCGCAACCCATACGACCAGAACACCTTTGCCAGCATCACCAATGAGCGTAAGGAAGGCTGCGGGTTTACTGCCGCTGCGCAGTACATTTGTCGCTCCAGGATTGCCCGAGCCATAGTTGCGCGGATCGCTCAAGCCCATCGCGCGCGAGACGATGACGGCGAAAGGAATGGAGCCGATCAGGTAAG
>DASUGV010000361.1:0-2551 GCA_036273835.1 Rhodocyclaceae bacterium | reverse complement strand
ACCCCCTGGCAATTGCAAAAAGGGAAAGGCCTGTAGAGGATAATCCGACGGGCGAGTACCTCCAAGAGAAGAGGCGTCGTAAGTTCCATTTGGAATACCATTGACAATGTAAGCTTCATGTTCGTCGGGTTGACCTACCACATCAGCATATCCCCACACATTCCAGCCGTTCAAGCTACCGCTCTCAAAATCACCATTTGTAACGGTCGTAGCATTTGAAGAAGGCGCCGTAAAAATGCTAAAACAAGCTATCAATAAACCAAACCCTATACCACGGGCTGGGATTTTAGTTTTCCTTAATTCAAATATCGGCGATTCTTTTGTCATAATTCTCTCCTTTTTATACGGTCGCGTTCGATCATCAAATGACTTCTGCATATAAGCAAACCTCATGCCGTTGAGTGCAACGGCCGATTTTAGGGAAGTCTAGCGATCAGTTACTAGTCAGACGAATTAATGTGTTAAGAATATCGACATCTAGCTCTTTATATGCACTCGAACGCGGAAGTTTGGCCAAGTTTGCGCAGCCCAATGCCACCTTTATCAGAGCAAAAAACCGATCTGGAGAAGATTCAACCATGGTGACAAAATATCATTCCGTTCACACTCACTCCGTTTCGTAATGGACACTCAACAAAAAGCCCGCGAACTCTTCTTTCTGGCGCAGGACGCACGTAAGAATGGCTGCCACGCCGAAGCAGAAACATATCTACGCGAAGCATTGATTTATGCGCCGGGGCGCGAGTCCGTTCGCACCAATCTGTGCGGTGCGCTCATCGATCAGAAAAAGCACGCCGAAGCGCTGGGTCTTTGCAAAGATCTGGTCATCGATTTTCCCGCTAACGCCGTCGCCTGGCACAGGTTGAGCCTGTGTCAATTCGCGACCGATCAGATGGAAGAAGCGCTGGAGAGCGTCAAGCGTTGCATCGACCTTGCGCCGGACAACATCGATGCGCTCGTCCACAGAATCGCCATCCTGTTGCGCATGAACGACAACGACGCTGCCTTGCAGACATGCCGCGATGCGGTAGAGCATTTTCCGCAGGACGCATCGTTGCGAACCGCGCTCGGTGTCGTGTACGGTGCGCGCCGCGAATTCGACCAAGCGCTCGAATGCCATGACATTGCCATGCAATTCGAGCCTGAAAATCCGGATAAACGATGGAACCTGGCGCTTGTGCAACTCATGCTCGGCAACCAGACAGCGGGCTGGCGGAATATGGAAGCCCGCTGGACAACCACCAATCCGGCAGAGATGCTCTACGTCGGCGACGCGCCGCGCTGGGATGGAAGCAGCCCGCTGCGCAATCGCAAAATAGTGGTCTGGGGAGAACAAGGGCTGGGAGATACGATCCAGTTCTGCCGTTTCATCCCGCACTTTTTGCAATCTGGTGCCAATGTCATATTTCAGGTGCCAACGTCGTTGTACACACTTATGCGCGATAACCTGCCCTCGGTAACCGTAGTAGCCGAAGGCCAGCTGTTGCCACCGCACGATTTCAATCTTCCCTTGTTCAGCTTACCTGCCTTTTTCTTCGAAGACGGCAAACGAACCATTCCCGCGCCGGCTAGCCTGTCTTCGACCACCGACCGGCTCGAAACCTGGCGCAGCCGATTATGCGAGCGCCATAAGCACAAAGTCGGATTGATGTGGCAAGGCAATCTCGATAACGCACGCGGTCGCCATCGATCCGTCGAACTGCCGAAACTGGCTGAGCTTTTCACACTGCCGCTGGACTTCTATTGCGTCAGTAACACGGTGAGTCCAAGCGACGCGGCGTGGCTGCGCGAACACGCGCCATCTGTGCACACTTTTACGCGGGACATTGGCGATTTTTCCGATACGGCTGCGCTGATCAAGCAACTCGACCTGCTCATTACCATCGACACATCGATTGCTCACCTCGGACCCGCGCTAGGCATTCCAACGTGGGTGCTGCTGCCCCGCTCTGCCGATTGGCGCTGGGGAACGGCCGAATCGCAAACACCGTGGTATCCGCAAAGCCGCTTATTCCGCCAGCAAACCTTGGGAGATTGGCAACCACCCGTTCAGGCCCTGAAAAGCGCGCTCGCCAATCATTTTGGCGCATGAATGCCAATTGCATTTCCTGCCGCCGATATACCCGTGCATGTGAACGGTATGCGAACCAGGTACAGTACGTAGGTGGGCTGAATGAAATGAAGCCCAACGCTTCACTGGAGGGGTATATGCATAGATTCTTATTATGTTTATTATTGCCAGCTTCTTTTATTATGCTTGCAGCATGCGGCGTCGGTACGGATGCCGCGACACGTCTGGCCTATGACATTGAAGGTGGCGCGAATCATCTGGGTGACACATCCGGTTCGAAGTACAGCATCCAGCATCACACACCATCGAAATCGAATGAATGCACGGGGCCCTACAAGGTGCAGCTCGACAAAGTAGGCGCGTTGATCGTCTGGTGTATGGATGCTGGGGGAAATACTGTTTCAAGTCACAGCACGTCTTACCATGCGCGCTTCGTCGATACGCCGCAAACTTACATCTTGGATAAACCGGCAAGCTCGA
>DASUGV010000360.1:0-3464 GCA_036273835.1 Rhodocyclaceae bacterium | reverse complement strand
GGTGCCAAGACGCGTGTGCGCGCGGGCCCTTTCGCGAGTCGCGCGGCGGCAGAGCGCGCGGTGGCGAAGCTGAAGAAATCGGGCTTGTCCGGTGTCGTAAAGCCGGCCAAATAATGGCTGCAGAGTGAACGACGCATGACCGCATTCGATTATTGTTTTTTGGGTCTGGTTGCCTTGAGCGTAGTAGTGGGTTGTTGGCGAGGTCTAATTAGCGAGTTGTTTGCGCTGGCAGGATGGATCGTTGCGTTTATTGCCGCGAAGAAGTTCGCGCCGAATGTCCTGCCCTTGGCGGCGTCTTGGGTGAATGCGCCTTGGCTGCGTTATGCCGTGGCGTTTGCGGCGATATTCGTGCTCGTGCTGCTGTTGATGGCTGGCATACGTTTCCTGATTCGAGAGCTGCTGTCGGTAGCGGGACTCAGTCTCTTCGATCGTTTGCTGGGCGCTCTTTTTGGCGTTGTACGCGCGGTGCTCGTGGCGTTTGTCGCCGTTGCGGTGGCGGGGCTAACGCAGCTGCCGCGTAAGCCATGGTGGCACGATGCCGTATTCGCGCCGCCGCTGGAAACTGTAGTCATTGCAGTCAAGCCTTGGTTGCCGAAAGACTTGGCGGCACGAATCAAATATCGCTAAACAGGTGGATGAATTATGTGCGGAATTATCGGCGTGATGGCTACGACGCCTGTCAATCAGTTGCTCTATGACGGATTGCAGGTGCTACAACATCGCGGCCAGGATGCCGCTGGCATAACAACCGCCGAAGGCGGACGTTTTCACATGCACAAAGGGTCCGGCCTGGTGCGCGATGTGTTCCGCACGCGCAACATGCGCAATCTCGAAGGCAACTGGGGAATCGGCCATTGCCGTTATCCGACAGCGGGATCGGCTTACAACGCGGCTGAGGCGCAGCCTTTCTACGTTAACTCTCCGTTCGGTCTGATGCTTGCGCACAACGGCAACCTTACGAACGCCGACGAGCTCAAGCGGCAGATGTATTTGGCCGACCTGCGCCACATGAACACCAATTCGGATTCGGAAGTGCTGCTGAATGTGCTTGCGCACGAATTGCAGGAGTCGTCGCACGGTTCGTTCCGTCTCGATGACGACATCATTTTCAGAGCCGTTGCGGGAGTGCACAGTCGTGCGCGCGGTGCCTATGCGGCGGTGGTCATGATTGCGGGATATGGCCTGCTGGCTTTCCGCGATCCTTATGGCATACGTCCGCTGGTTGTCGGCAAGAATGAAACGGCGCGTGGCACCGAGTACATGGTGGCTTCTGAAAGCGTGGCGATCGACGTGCTCGGTTTCAAGCTCATCCGCGATGTCGCGCCGGGTGAAGCGGTGCTCATCGATACGCAAGGACGCATGGTCAGCCGTCAGTGCGCGGAACCCAAACCCCATGCGCCATGCCTGTTCGAATACGTCTATCTGGCTCGTCCCGATTCATTGATGGATGGGATTTCTGTCTACGAGAGCCGCGTCAAGATGGGCATCTTGCTCGCCGAACGAATCAAGCGCGATTATGCCCATCTGAAAATTGACGTTGTCATACCAATTCCGGACTCCAGCCGTTCTGCCGCGATGGAGCTGGCGAGCATACTCGGCGTGGCCTATCGCGAAGGTTTTGTGAAGAATCGCTATATCGGACGTACTTTCATCATGCCGGGCCAGGCTGTACGGCGAAAATCGGTGCGTCAGAAACTGAATGCCATGCATCAGGAATTCTCCGGCAAAAACGTGTTGCTGGTGGATGACTCCATCGTGCGTGGTACGACCAGCCGCGAAATCATCCAGATGGCACGTGAAGCGGGCGCCGTCAAAGTGTTCATGGCTTCAGCCGCGCCGCCCGTGCGCCATGCCAACGTATATGGCATTGACATGCCTTCGCGCGATGAATTGATCGCAGCGTTCCGCAACGAGGATCAGATTTGTCAGGAAATCGGTGCGGATGCGCTGATATACCAGACTCTAGAAGATCTCAAAGCGGCGGTCGGTTCGCTCAATCCGCAAGTCAAGGAATTCGAAGCTTCGTGTTTTGATGGACGTTACATCACGGGTGACATTACGGCGGAGTATCTCAACAATGTCGAAGGCGGTCGTCATCAGAGCGACAAATCCTATGGCGAAGATACGGAGCTGGAGCAACTCGATTTGAACCTTGGATCTTCCAGCATGTAGTTGACCGCGCGTTGCGAAACGCGGTAAGTTGCATGCCGTAGTCGCGCCGATTTGAGTGTTTCAGCTTGCGGGCGCGTAATAAATTTGGCTAAAGCGAATGATGACCCGTTCATGCTTTGGCTGAGCGGGTTTTTTTATTGGGGCAGAAAAATGGACGAGCAAACGAAGGAAGCCACTTACGCTCAGGACACCTTGGCCGTCCGGGCCGGCATCGAACGCAGCCAATTTGGCGAGCATAGCGAAGCCTTGTACCTGACATCGAGTTTTGTTGCGGCGAGCGCCGGCGAAGCAGCCGCGCGCTTCCGCGGCGAGATCGACGGCAACATCTATTCGCGCTTCACCAATCCTACTGTGAGCGCCATGCAAACGCGGCTGGCGGCTCTGGAAGGAGCTGAAGCCTGCGTGGCAACGTCATCCGGCATGTCCGCCATCCTGGCGATGGTGATGGGCTTGTTGCAGTCGGGTGATCATATTATTGCTTCGCGCGGATTGTTCGGTGCGACCCAGCAATTGTTCGGCGGTATCATGTCGAAGTTCGGTATTCAAACGACATATGTGCCGCCGGGCGATCTCGTGGCTTTTCGCGCGGCGGTTACGCCAAATACAAAACTGTTCTTCGTCGAAACGCCATCGAATCCGCTAACCGAATTAATCGATATCCAAGCGGTTGCCGACATCGCTCATGCGGCGGGCGTGTTGCTCGCCGTCGACAATTGTTTTTGCTCGCCGGTGCTGCAGCGTCCACTTGATCTTGGCGCGGATATCGTTATTCATTCGGCGACCAAATATCTCGATGGACAGGGCAGAGTCCTGGGTGGCGCCGTGCTTGGACGTAAGGCGCAGATGGATGAAGTCCAGCGTTTCCTGCGCACTGCGGGGCCGTGTATTTCTCCGTTCAATGCCTGGATCATACTCACTGGCATGGAGACCTTGCGCATCCGCATGGAAGCGCATTCGGCAAGCGCCTTGTCGTTGGCGGAGTGGCTTGAAAAGCAGCCGCAGGTCGCTCGCGTGTTCTATCCCGGCTTACCTTCTCATCCGCAATATGAACTCGCCAAACGTCAGCAGAAAACCGGTGGCGCCATAGTCAGCTTCGAAGTGAAAGGAGATCGCGCCGAAGCGTGGAAGGTGGTCGATGCAACGCGCATGATTTCAATCACCGCAAATTTGGGCGATACCAAAACGACGATTACTCACCCGGCGACAACCACGCACGGCCGCGTCGCACCGGAGGTGCGCGAAGCTGCGGGCATTCGCGAAAATCTGTTGCGGATCGCAGTGGGATTGGAGTC
>DASUGV010000359.1:0-2407 GCA_036273835.1 Rhodocyclaceae bacterium | reverse complement strand
GGCAATGCAGGATGCATGCGGGTGACATATCGGGCAACTTCATAGCCGTCCATTACCGGCATCTGAATATCGGTCAACACTAGATCAAAGGAATTTTGACCGTGTTGCCGCAGGAGATCGACAGCGATTTGTCCGTTGGCGGCAAACATTACTGTCGCCCCTTCGCTGGTCAACAAATCTTCCAACACATAGCGATTGAGTTCGGCGTCTTCGGCAGCCAAAACGCGTAAGCCTTTTAGCCGCTGCCCCCCCGCCGGCACAATGGAGGTCCGCATTCCCGCCGAAACTTCTATCAATGGCAGCGAAACAGTAAATATGCTGCCCGCATCGATCGTGCTTTGAACTTCGATGCCTCCTCCCATTTGCTCGGCCAGGCTCTGACTGATGGCCAGCCCCAAACCCGTGCCGCCAAATCGGCGCGTCGTGGAACTATCGGCTTGCTCGAAGGGACGGAACAACCGCGCCATTTGCTCGGCGTCCATACCGATACCAGAATCGGCAACACGAAAAAGAATGCGATCGGACTGTTGCATCACTGCTATAGACACCTCACCACGTTCCGTAAATTTGATGGCATTCGATAGTAGATTGATCAGAATCTGCTCAATGCGCAAACGATCGCCCTTCACCCACGCGGGAAGATCGGGCGCCAGATCGACTTTGAAATCCAGCTTCTTCAATGCAGCCCTGTCACGCACCAAATCTGCCGCTTTGGCCACGCTGCCTGCGAGCTCAAATGGCTGCGTATCGATGAGCATTTTTCCTGCTTCGATTTTCGAAAAATCGAGAACGTCGTTGATGACGCCGAGCAAATGCTCACCCGCCTGAAGAATGCGGGATGCTGTCATACCGGATTCTCGACCCCGATCTTCGCGCACAATGATCTTGGCCAGGCCCAGCACCGCGTTCAACGGCGTACGAATTTCATGGCTCATATTGGCAACGAAAAGACTTTTTGCCTGATTGGCTGTTTCGGCAATTTCTTTCGCCTCTGCCAGCTGAGCCGTCCGTTGCGCGACCGTCTGTTCGAGCTCTTCTCTGTAGCGCTGTTCCGTTTCGCGTACTGCTTGTTCCGCCTGCTGACGTTTCACGATGGCATCTCGAAATCGATGCATTGCCGTTGTCATACGGCCAAATTCGTCTGTACGCCCCAGGGCAGGCAGTGGAATCTGAGTTTGCCCGGAGGCGAGCTGATCCAGCCCGCTCGTAATTTCCGTCAAGGGGCTAGTAAGAGAACGAAACGCCCACAATACCGCGAAGAAAGTGGCAATGGCCATGAGCGCACCGCCAATGATGGTTTCAAACAGCGCTCTGTAAAGCTCCGCTTCTAATTCCTCACGCGAGAACGTCAGCTCGATCGCACCCACTTGAATAGGATTCTTGACCCCCCGATAAGTGATCGCTTGCCGGATCGTCAACAGCGTTTCGCCATGCTGGTCGCTATTGTGATTGACGATGATTTTGCCGCTGCTGTCGGTAATGCGCACACCGCGGATGTCCGCATTGGATTCAAGCGCCTTGACTGCGGCTTCAACGGCCAGCACGTTGAATTCATACATCGGATGAGCAAGAGATTCGGCAAGCAGGCTCGCGAGCCTGGTGGCGCGTTCCTTTTGCTCCAATTCTGAAACGTGCGCCTGATGCCAAAACAGCAACCCGCTATATGCAGCTACCGTAAGGCTAATCGATGCGATGGTGGCCAGAATCAGTTTGAAGCGAAAGCTACTGCGCCACCGAGAAGATACTGCTTTTAACACCTGCTGACCTCCGGTCGAAGCTGAATTGCGATACCAAATTCAATCATTGAGGCAGCAAGCGTAACGCCTAACCCGTGCCTAACCCGTCACGATGAAACTAGAGCCCATGACCTTTAACGGCAAAGGCGCCATAAAGCTTTATAGGCACTAAAGATTCTTGCCATGCTCGAGGAAAACATTCTGCATGACAAGAGACTCAGACCGCTGCACGCAGCCCCTCCATTACCGCACGACTGAGCAAGCCGCGTATGCCGAGCCATCCGGCAATGACGACTATAATCGCCGCCAGCAATCCTGCGCCCGCGAGGGCCGGCATGTTGGGCTGATAATTCAGTTGGAATACAAAGGTCGATAGCGAATAACCTACGATCAACGCGCCCGCGATCGCCAACAATGCCGCCATCCCGCCAAGAACCGCAAATTCCGCCAGCATAGCAATACGCAGTTGCCGATTGCGTGCGCCCAGCGTGCGCAGCACGGACAGCTCATACATGCGTTCGTCATGCGTGGCCTGCAGCGCCGCAAACAACACAGCGACACCTGCAACGAGCGCAAAGCTGAAGACAAAGTTCACAACGCCAATCAGTTTTCCGGTCAGCGAAGCGACCTGTGCCAGCACCGCGCCCACATCGATTGCTGTCAGGTTTGGA
>DASUGV010000358.1:0-6963 GCA_036273835.1 Rhodocyclaceae bacterium | reverse complement strand
GCGCGGCATGACAAATGAATCTGTCGAAGCCGCCATTCCTCATCGCGTTTTCTCGGGCAATCGCCCAAGCAACACCTTGCTGCTGGATGCGCTCACGCCCTACTCGCTCGGTGCGCTGCTCGCGCTTTACGAGCACAAGGTCTTCGTGCAGGGTACGGTCTGGGGCGTGAATTCGTTCGACCAGTGGGGCGTGGAATTGGGCAAGCAATTGGCGTCCGGCATCGAGAAAGTTTTGTCTGGTATGACGAATGCAAATAGTTACGATGCCTCGACGCAGGCGTTGATCAAACAGGTCGAAGCGATCGAAAAAAAGTAAGCGTCATAAAAATAAAAACATGTCCACGATGAAAAACATCTGCGTCTTCTGCGGCTCTAGGCCCGGCAACGACCCTCTATTCATGCGCGCCGCGACAAATATGGGCACCGCGCTGGCCCGGGCGGGCAAACGCCTTATCTATGGCGGCGGCAATATCGGATTGATGGGCGCGCTGGCGGATGCGGCGCTGGCGGCGGGCGGCGAAGTGATCGGCGTCATTCCCCAAGCATTGCTGGCGAAGGAAGTTGCGCACGCGAATTTGACCGCGCTGCACGTCGTATCCGATATGCATACGCGCAAAGCGATGATGGCGGACTTGTCCGATGCGTTCATTGCGCTTCCCGGCGGCATCGGCACGATGGAAGAGCTATTTGAAGTATGGACGTGGGGCCAGTTGGGCCTACACACCAAACCTTGCGGGCTGCTGGAAGTGGAAAATTATTATGCGCCGTTGCTGACCATGCTCGACGGTATGGTTGCGCATGGGCTGCTACGCCAAACGCACCGCGACATGCTGATCGTCGGCGGCGATCCTGCTGCACTGATCACGGCAATCGCGACCGCGCATCCAGTTCGACAGGCTGCCTGGATCGGTCCGGACCAGACCTGACGACGTACAATCCAGTCTTCTCCATCGCACCGTTTCCACAGACACGATGCTCAGTTATCGCCATGCCTTTCACGCCGGCAACCATGCCGACGTGCTCAAGCACATCGTCTTCATCCAATTGCTGCGCTATCTCGCGCAGAAGGACAAGGCGTTTTGGGTCATCGATACGCATGCCGGTGCCGGCGTGTATGCGCTGGACTCCAGTTACGCCACGAAGTTGTCCGAGTTCGACGGTGGCATTGGCCGTCTGTGGTCGCGTACCGACCTACCCCCGGCGGTCGAAGCTTACGTCGATGAAGTGCGAGCACTGAATCCGAACGGTGCCTTGCAAACTTATCCGGGCTCGCCCTGGCTGGCGCTACGTGCGCTACGCGAGCAGGACCGCTTGCGTCTATTCGAATTGCATAGCAGCGACATCGAAATTCTCGCCAATAATTTTAAGCACGCGGGGCGCCAGGTGATGGTAACGCTTGGCGATGGATTCGCCGGGTTGAAAGGACTGCTTCCACCGCCGCCGCGACGCGCACTCACGCTGATCGATCCTTCCTATGAGATGCGCGAGGATTATGCCGTTGTCCTGGATTCGCTCACCGACTCTCTGCGACGCTTTCCGATCGGAACCTACGCGGTCTGGTATCCGCAACTAGCCAAACCCGAATCGCGCCAGTTGCCGCATCAACTAAAGAACCTGGGCGTAGATGACTGGTTACACGTTTCGCTTAGCGTACGCACCCCTTCACCGGACGGTTTCGGCCTGCATGGCAGTGGCATATTCATCATCAACCCACCGTGGACGTTGGCGGCCACTTTGCAGGAAGTCATGCCGTGGTTGACTAAGGTGTTGGCGGAGGATCCTGGGGCGAGTTACAAGTTGGAACACGCGTCCAAATGAAATGGCTGGGGTGAGGGCCGAATTGCACTGCTAAACTCAAATCGATATTTATGAAATGAATTCTAAGCAGCAAAGCATGTCGTATCAATCAAGACACAGCACGCTTTTTGCATAAATTTCTACATGAAAATGTACTTTTCTGTCACGCTAGAACTTTGCTTCTCCGTATTCCGGCATCTCAAGAAGCGTACATATATTCGCGCGTAAGCGGTAGCGGATTCTTATCCGGCGTGTTCGGCTTGACAACCACAATCTGATGCAGTGCCATCCAGTTTTGCTTGAAGCCATAAGCGCATCCTGCAAGATAAGCACGCCAAATACGGTAACGCTTGTCGCCGACCATCTCGCGTAATTTTGCACCATTTGCTTCGAAACGATCTGTCCAATGGTCGAGCGTCATGGCGTAATGAGGGCGCAGGTTTTCGATATCGGTCGCCTCAAGACCTGCGGCACTCATCTCCTTCAAGGCAAGACCAATGTAGGGCAGTTCGCCGTTCGGAAATACGTAACGGTCGATGAAGCGGCCGCCACCAAAAGGCGTCTCGCCAGAATCCGGATCGGATGATGTGATGCCGTGGTTCATTGCCACGCCATCATCCTCGAGCAGGTCGTGAATTTTGCGGAAGTAGCCCTGCAGGTTGTCGAGCCCCACATGTTCGAACATGCCGACGCTGGTGATCTTGTCGAACTTTCCTTGCACGTCGCGATAGTCGAGCAGCCGTATGTCTACGCGATCCTGCAGCCCCGCATCGCGCACACGCTGCGTTGCAAGCTCGAACTGCCGTTGCGATAGCGTGACACCAACACACTGCGCGCCGTACTCCTTGGCCGCACGTAGCACGAGCGCGCCCCAGCCACAGCCGATGTCGAGTAAACGTTCGCCCGATTTGAGTTGAATCTTGTTGAGGATGTGATCTATCTTTTGCAACTGTGCTGCTTCGAGGCTATCCGTCGCGTTGCGGAAATAACCGCACGAATAAACCATTTCCTTATCCAGCCACAGGCGATAGAAGTCGTTGGATACATCGTAGTGATGCTGAATGGATTTAGCATCGAGCTTACGAGTGTGACGCACTTTTGGCGGATGGAAACGATGCACGGTGTGCGTGTCGAAACCGCCTACGAGTTTTGTCACAACGGTGAAGACATCGCGTATGTGACCCTCCACGTCGAGTTGACCTTCTGCATACGCTTCGCCTAACGAATCGAGATCGGTGTGCGCAAGCTTGCCCAGTGCCTTGGCTGATTTGATGCGTAAAGTAACTTTAGGCGAGGTGGTCAGTTCGAAACGTTTGCCGTTCCACAGCTCGACCGCCAGCGGCAGACCTTCGGTTCGCCGCCACGATGAAATAAAATTTTCGACCTTTTTTTCCAGCAAACTACTGGGTAAGGCCGCCGAGAGTTGGAACATACAAGCCTCCATCCGCGCGAGTGAGAATGAGTGTGTGCTTGCATCATCAGCAAACTACGTGCCGTGAAATTCCTAACGCCTATGCGAACAACGCTAGAGTGCCAAGTAGATTATCGCACCCGCGTTCTGCATCTGCGGCAAATACAACTATACGGCTCATTGGCTCGCATGGATATGCACGAGCCAGCCACTTCACGCTGGCACAGATTTCTAAGCCAGTGCCAATTTTACACGCCGCTTGCGCACACCTTCGGCCAAGGTGTCGAGAACAGTGATCGTATCGTCCCAGCCGATGCAGGCGTCGGTTATGCTTTTGGCATATTCGAGCGGCTGTCCCGGTACCAGATCCTGACGTCCTGCATTGATATGCGATTCGCACATGACGCCCATGATGCGGTCTTCACCTGCGGCCATTTGTTCGGCCACGTCCCGGGCGACCTCCATCTGTAGCTGATATTGCTTGCGGCTATTGGCATGGGAGAAGTCAACCATCAGTTTGGCCGTCACGCCGGACTGCGCCAGTTCCTTGCTCGCTTTGTCCACATTGGCGGCATCGTAATTCGGCTCCTTGCCGCCGCGCAGAATGAGGTGACAGTCCTCATTGCCGGCCGTCGACACGATCGCGGAGTGTCCCGCTTTGGTGACCGACAAGAAATGATGCGGCGATTGCGCCGCTTTGATCGCATCGACCGCGATCTTGATATTGCCGTCCGTGCCGTTCTTGAAACCCACCGGACACGAAAGGCCGGAGGCCAGTTCGCGGTGCACCTGGCTCTCGGTCGTGCGCGCACCGATGGCGCCCCAAGCGACCAAATCCGCGATGTACTGCGGCGTAATCATGTCGAGAAACTCCGTCGCCGCAGGCATGCCCAATTCGTTGATGTCCCACAGCAGTTTGCGGGCAATACGCAGGCCATCGTTGATCTTGTAGCTGTCGTCGAGGAAGGGATCGTTGATGAGCCCTTTCCAGCCGACCGTGGTGCGCGGCTTCTCGAAATAAACACGCATCACGATCAAAAGGTCATCGCGGCGGCTGTGCGCTTCTTCCTTCATGCGACGAGCATATTCGAGCGCGGCACGTGTGTCGTGAATGGAACAAGGTCCGATGACGACCATGAGGCGATCGTCCGCGCCGAACAGGATGCGATGAATCGCGCTGCGCGCTTCGAAAGTCGTCTGCGCTGCCACGGCGGATGCGGGAAATTCGCGCAGCACATGCGTAGGCGGTACCAGTTCTTTGATTTCGCGGATGCGGACGTCGTCGATGGGCAGCTTGGTAGGCGTATTCATATTGTGGCAAGTCCAGGCCAATGTCGGTTGTGTGATGATTTTATCTCAAGCTTGCGTATTCACTGCTATCACACCGATAGGATGACCGTCACAAGCGATTTGTGCTGCGGTATGTGTTCCGGTACCTCAGTTCGTGTTCCAATTCCCAAATTCCCACCTTGGATCGGGCGATGCAAGAAAACATGCAATCCGGCGCGCCAGTCAATCATTTGATCGCCTGTCCCGATTGTGATTTATTGCAGCACGAAACCATGCTGGCGCCCGGCGAACAGTCGCGCTGCGCACGCTGCGACACCGTGCTGGGCCGTCGCCCCTATGGTGGTATCGATCGTCCGCTCGCCTGTACGTTGGCAGCAGTCGTGTCGTTTGCGATTGCCAACACCTATCCGGTCATGGCGCTGCAACTGCAAGGCCATCGTATCGAAGCAACGCTCATTTTTGCGGTAGAAAAAATGTATCAGCAAGGCATGCCCGCTGTCGCGCTACTGGTGTTGTTTACATCCGTCCTTGCGCCGGCACTACGGCTCGGCACGTTGGCCTATCTTTTGATATCGCTCAGGTTTGGGTACGCAGTGCCCAGTTTCGGGCGGCTCTTCCGCCTCGTTCAGGAAATAGCGCCCTGGGTGATGATCGAAGTGCTGATGTTGGGAGCGCTAGTGTCGCTGGTCAAATTGGGACACGTTGCCACGGCGACGCCAGGCCTCGGTCTATGGGCGCTCGCGGCTACCATGTGGTTGTTAGCTACCATCTCCGACAGCATGGATGAATGCGATTTGTGGCAACGCTATGAAGCGGCGTTCGGCGATACACGCGTACGCATGGAACCGGCGCGATGAATGCCTCGCTGACCTATCCAGCCCGTCAGGCCGCCAGCCAGAATCTGGCAACCTGTTCGACCTGCGGTCTGCTGTCGCGCTTACCGCCGAATGCGAGCACTCGCGTTTTCTGTCCGCGTTGCACGACGCCACTGCACTTGCGCAAACCCAACAGCATAGCGCGCACCTGGGCCTTGTTGCTGACGGCATATTTGCTCTACATTCCAGCTAATCTTTTGCCTGTAATGGATAGCACTTCGCTGGGCATCACGCAGAAGGACACCATTCTGAGCGGCGTAGTGTATTTGTGGACCACTGGTGACCAACTGCTGGCGGTCATCGTATTCATCGCCAGCATCGTCGTGCCTTTGGTCAAGCTGTTGTCGCTCACGATTCTGGTGATCAGCGTGCAGCGGCGGTGGCGCTGGCAATCGGTTCAGCGTGCCAAATTATTCTGGCTGCTCGATCTGGTGGGCAAATGGTCGATGCTGGATATCTACGTGGCAACCTTGCTGGTCGCGTTGGTGCATTTCGGCACGATCAAGCTGGCCGAAGCCGACAATGGCGCGATCGCCTTCGGCGCGGTTGTGGTAATCACTTTGTTTGCCGCAAAGTCTTTTGACCCCAGATTGATGTGGGATAGCAGCGAACCAGACGACGAAACAGTATGACGAAACAATAAAAACCATGTCCGACGTAACGCCCGAACCGCAACAGTCCTCGCCATCTCCCGCCGTCCCGATGGCTTTTGTCGAGCGACGCCGACGCTGGCGGCCGTCCGTTGTCTGGCTGATTCCAGTTATCGCCGCGCTCGTCGGCGGCTGGCTGGCCATCAAGGCGGTCATCAACCAAGGCCCGACCATCACGATCAGTTTCAATTCCGCCGAGGGCCTCGAAGCGGGTCAGACGGAGATCAAATTCAAGGACGTCGACATCGGAACGATCAAGTCAGTCAGGTTGTCGCGCGATCGCACCAAGGTAATCGTCACCGCCGAAGTTACCAAACAGGCCGAGAGCCTGATGGTCGACGACACCAAGTTCTGGATCGTCAAGCCGCGTATCGTGGGTAGCGGCGTCTCCGGCTTGACCACATTGCTGTCGGGTGCCTACGTCGCCTTGGCCGTCGGTAAATCCTCGCAGGAACGCCGCGATTTCGTGGGACTCGAGGAGCCGCCGGTGGTCACGGACGGACCGGGACGCACGTTCACGATCAAGGCCAACGATCTCGGTTCGGTTGGCTACGGCACGCCAGTGTACTTCCGCCGCATCGAAGCTGGCGAAGTCGTCGCCTATCACCTCGATAAGGATGGACAAGGTGTATCCATCGAGGTTTTCATCCATGCACCTTATGACAAATACGTAACCGAAGACACCCGTTTCTGGTCCGCCAGCGGTTTCGACATTTCGCTCGGCGCAACCGGCGTGAAAGTCAATGCGGAGTCGCTCGCTGCGGTGATATTGGGTGGCCTTGCGTTCGGCACGCCACCGGAAGTCGTGAACAGTACACCGGCCCGGGTCGACAGTACGTTCACACTATTCCCAAGTCGCGAAGAAGCATTGAAACGGCAGGATTCGCGCGTCGAAAACTACGTGCTGGTATTCCGCGAGTCCGTGCATGGATTGGCCGTC
>DASUGV010000357.1:0-7313 GCA_036273835.1 Rhodocyclaceae bacterium | reverse complement strand
GCACGTGCTAATGACAAAGGCGTATTTTTCACAGCAAGCGCGCGGGCCCTGATATCAAATTGGCGCGCTTCTGCGACGATCTCCGTTGGCGACACCGTGTCGGAATGCAACATCGCCCACAGCGTGTTGGACACAACGCGCGGATCGTCTGGCGACGCTTGTGCTGCACGCCGGCACCATGCAACGGCTTCTTCAGGTATGCCCGCGTCCTTGAACAATGTGCCCAGGCTGGACAAGACACTGACATTGTCCGGACTGACGGCGAGTACTTTCTCTGCCGCCTGTATCGCACGCTGCACGAGTCCGAGTCGCACACAAGCGACGACGAGATTGCTCCACGCGCCGATGTTGTCGGGGTTGCTGGACACGGCCATTTCTAGGTTCTCGCGCGCCACGTCGTACTGCTGGCGCAAACAGAAAACGATACCGATACCGAGAGCGGCCTGGTCCGGCGGAAGTCCTCGCTGCATGGCAATGCCAAACGCATCGATGGCTTCCGGGTAATGACCGGCGTAAGCACGCGATAGGCCAAGGTTGGACCAGGCCTGTGCATCGCGCTGGTCGGAATCGACCACCCGTTGCCAGGCGATGCATGCTTCCGACCAAGACTCCGCCGCCGATAGTGCCTCGGCTTTCTGAATCAGCGAAGCCTTGGACTTATTCATGCGATTGAACGCCGCAAAGCAATCGTCGCGCGGCGCAGATAGAGCGGCTGCCAGGCTGCACGTAACGCAGTGATGTCTCGAAATTCGACTGCGCGTGCTTTGAGCGCACGTGGCGGGGGGGCAGGCGCGTTGGGTTGCCGGTTCAGCGCAGCAGCATGTTTTTCGAGAAAGCGTTCGCGATAAGCTTGCCATACCGTGTCGAAACCACCCGATGACATATGAATAATCGGAATGTCCGTCATCGCACCCACATTGAAACCCGTTTGCGCGGCCGAGAAAGTGAAATCGAGATCGTAGAGATGGAAGCCATCGAAGGTTTCGGCGTCGAAGCGCAGCTTCTCGACCACACGCCTCTGCGCAATCAGGCACAGTCCGTCCAATGCCTGTACGCGTTCGGTGTGCGCCTCATTCACACCGTAGACGAACAGCGATATTTTCCGGTCGCCGGGTGCGGCGTGCGCGATGGCACCGCGCATGTGTTGCGGACCTGACGCCCACCAGTATCCATCGGTGAGTTGCGCTGAGCCGGCGAAACCGAGCACCTGGAAGTCGTCGCCCAGCCGTGCCTCCACCTTGTCCGCGAAGTTTTCGTCGAGAATCAGGATATCGTCATGCGAGAACACGAGGATGTCACCGCGTGCCACGGCAATGCCACGGTTATAGCCTTCGCATAGCGAAGTGGCGTCGTCGATGCCAATGATCTCGAACGGGCGATCGGCCAACAAGCGCTCGTAAAGCGACGTGACCTGTGCAAATTTCGCGGCGTTGATGCTGCACACGATGACGGACCAGAAGGGATGTTTGGTCTCGTTCATGATTGCTTCGCCGGTGTGCCCGCACGCTGTTGCCAGAGCGAAACGATGGCTTCGCCGAAGGCGCTGGCGAATGCCGGGCCGCACGTGTCGTCCACATTGACGGCCAGACATTTTTCCGTGAAATCGTTAGCGGTGTAATCCTTCTCCGCACACACGACGCAATCGACATTCGCCAGTGCGCTGGTGCGCGCGGGCACACTCCAGTTGAGCTGCATGGGCGCCAGGCGTTGCGCGAACAGCAGCAGTGTTGCCACGTGATCGTGCAACTGGAGATTCACCAGCACGTCGATGTTCTGCTTGCGGATGATGCTCGTGGCGGCATCAGCATCCATACGTGAAATCGCGTGGCAACTGTCGACCACCAGCAGCGCGCGTTGCACCAGGGGCGAGTCGACGATTTCATCGAAGAACAGGATGGTTTCAAACGCGGCGGGATCGAGATGACAGAGCAGGGACTCCAGCCTTGCGCCCGTGTCATCGTTGTCCAGGCGACCCATGACGAAACCAACCCGGAGCGGCCGATGCGCAACGAAGGGCAAGGTAGTAGCGCGTGTCTTGACATGTGCGGATGCAAAACGGCGCGCTTCCGTGGACAGCTGATTGCGGCTGATGTCATTGCGTCGACTCATCAGGCTGATGGCGCGGCAATGCAGTTCCGGATATTGCCTGGCCTGCAGGCAGGCGGCGTACTCGACGTCAATGTTGCCTGTATTGCGTGCCAGCGTGACGAGGCGCGAAAGAATTTCGGGTTCTACAGCGGCACTCTGCTGCATGCGTGACTGCAACGCTGCCAGTGCATCGTCCGTACGTCCCTGCATCTGCCATACATCGGTCAACAGCGCATAGGCGCCGGTGAGTCGCGGATTGCTTTCCAGCGCTTGTGCAAGATATCGCTCCGCAAAAGCCGGCGCATAGGCGTTCATGCATTGCTGGCCGATGGATGCCTCTGTACTCGCGCGATCCGGCGCGCACTCGATTGCCAGGCCGAAGAATACGTCAGCGTCTTCGTCGAGTCCGGCGGAGATGGCGATCAGGCCGAGATGGATCAGCACTACCGGCGAGGCCGGGCTGCGCTCGACGATTTGCGAGAAGGCTGTATAGGCGGCTTCCAGTTTTCCCGCCGTGAACAGTGCGATGGCTTCATCCAGCGTGACCTGCGCGGACGCCACTATCCCATCGTCATTGAGGACATCGGCATTGCCCGCAATGCGCTGCTGCAACTGTTGAAAGACCGCGTCGAGTTCTTCGTGGCGGCAGGCGGCGCGCAGCAGGTAGGCGGATACCGCGTCTGCTGCAACAGGAACGAATGAGGGAGTTGGTACGACGTGTCTTTCCGATACGCAGGCTTTGAAAACCTGCGGGTTATGAAACTGCAGGTAGTGCACACGCGCCGATTGCGAGCGTGCCGCCAGGTTCTCGCGCGTGGCGCCTTTTAGAATGCTGCGCAGTTCCTCGGGCGTGGACCATGTCGCCGTATCGGCCGGCCCAAGTCCGTTCGTATCGAGCAGCGGGTGACGATGCACGACGGCGGGTATGCCGGCGCCGAGCGCCTCAATCAGTGCGCGTCCGCCGCCGAGCGGGAACGAGCCGATATACAAATCGACTTTACGTTCGAGCAGCGTATCCCAGACGCTGGTCACTTTCGGTATGTGGATCAGGCGATCCGGTTTGACGCCATTGGCGGCAAGGTGATCGCGCATGGCGGCGAGCAGTTCGGGCGGAATGTCGCCGATATGAATGTGCGTGCCACCGCTGGCGTGCAGCATGCCCGGCAACTCTTCCCAGTAGTGGAAGGGATAGAGCGGATTGAACTTGGTCCAGACACCGCTGGTGCAGGTGACGAGTTGTCCCCGCCGCAGGAAGCTGTCCGGCGCATGCGACCGCGAACCACGATCCGGAACACTGATCGGCCAGTATGCCGCTGGAATTCCATGCTCGCAGCAGTGACGATGATGATGCGCGAAGAAGTCGACGTGGCGCGCGTCGTGGATGCGATCGCCCAGGTGCGCGCCCAGGCACAGGTGGTGATCGGCGTGATGGCAGAAAATCACTTCACGATTCAGGCCCCGCTGAATGGCGGCAATGGCGGCAGCATCGCCATGATGATTGAATACCAGCACCTGCGCCTGCGGATGCTGTGCCAGCTCGTGTTGCAGCCACAGCAGCTTGTCGATGCGCTGCTCGCCCTGCGCGATCTTGACTTCCGCATCGAGCGCGGGCCGGTATGCGGCGCCCGAGCCCAAAAAATCCGTCAGCAGCACGAGATGTCGCTTGCCCGGTTGGGCTGCGATCATGTCTTCGATGAGACGTGTGTGACCACCCAGCGCGTACAGCTCGGTGGCGAGAATGATCACATCGGCAGGCTGCGCGCTGAGTGTCGTGAATTCGCTTGCGCTGCGCAGTTGGGCGAGCGACAGTGCACCGATTTCACCGCATAGTCGATCCAGCGTCGGCGATGTGAGCGTCTGTCCGACGGAAGCCGGGTCGTGACGGATGTGGTCGACGATGAAACGAACGTAGCCGAGCGCGCCATCCAGGTCGCCCTGCCGGATGAGTTGGCGAATGTAGGATTCGAAGTTCAGCGCTGCGGGCGTCATGACATGCTGTTCCGTTATCGAGTGCTCACGCCAGGCAGCCGGCCTGAGCGCATTTCTCCGCAAACTGATCATCGAGCGCCAGGTAATAATGCTCGTGAGTCGCACCGCCGCCGCCGAATTCGGACTTGTACTGGTACAGCCCCGTGTTGAGCGTGCGGCCCTGGTCCTCGGTAGAAATGCCGAAGTCAAAATAGCGGCATGCACGTTCCTGAGCCGCGACTATGCAGTGCTCGAAGATGGCATCCAGCGCGTTGTGCTCACGGCCCGACGTACTCGATGCGATGTACTGCGCATGACTTACGCGCGCAGAGAGAAACAGCACCACGCCTGCCTCGACCTTGCCGTCGATGGATGCGGTGACGAGTTGCATCTGTTCCGGAAAACGCGTCATGAGCCGTTGCATCTCGCTCAGCGTGTGCACGGGTGCGACGCCGTGGCGGCTGCCCAGGGTTTCGATCAGCACGGACCAGAACGCGGCGAGGTTTTCAGAGTCGTTCGAGATATGAAGGTTTACCGCATCCGCTTTGCGCAACGCTCTGCGGCGGCGCGCATTCGGCGCGCGCCGCGCGGACACATCGATGGTGCTGGACAGATCGCAGCGCTGCACTGTCGCTCCCAGCCGCCACAAGGCGTACAGATCGTCGGATGAAGGCCACTGGTGATAGATGTGTGGCACGGCCTTGTAGTGCAGCGCGCTGAACTCGCTGGCTTTGAAGTCCTTGCCGATGAGCGCGAGTACGTGCAACAGATCCTTGCCCAGCAGATCACCGTTGTGAATGAGGCCGCCAAAGGTTGCACCGGGATGGCTGGCCACGATGCCGGTTTGCCCCGCGTGCCGTGCGGCAGGCAGCGCAGCGATCAGCTTGCCCGCTGCATCGCGCACGAGGCGCGATTGATCCTCGAAACGATCGCCGTGATAGGAAAGAAACCGGCGCGTGTGTAGTAGCGTTGCCATCGGCGCGCGCTGACACAGTTCATCCCATTCGGCATCGTCGCGCGCAGGGTCGAATTGGCTGACGGTGAGCGTCATGTCTGATCCAGCACGGCGACACCGAATCCGTGTTCGCCGAAATTATTACCGTTGTAAAACGCATAGGTCTTTCCGTGGGCATCGATGACAGCGGAATACATGATTTCTTCGCTATCCCAATCGCCAATCGAAGTGGTCAGGCCTAGTTGATCGTCCATGCGCAGCCAGTTCTTTCCATCGTCGGACTCCGCGTAGCCGAGCCGATAACCTTCCTGAGAAATCTTGCGGATGGAATAGTGCAATTTGTAGCGACCGTTTTCATGGATGACCCAGGGGCGGCCAAGACCGTGTTCGTCTTCGCCGAATCTCATCACGGTCGTGCCCTCTGCAGGCCAGTCGATGCCGTTGTCGGATTCCATGTAGCGCAGTTCATAAACCGGGACGGGTTTGTCGCTCAGCGTGAGCCAGCTATTACCGGCGACGTACCACATGCGGAAAATGTCGTTTTCATTTAGTACGAAAGCGGCGCAACGGAAGTAGAGCTCGCTCGCGCTGCGTTCCAGAATGGCAGTGGGTTTCGCGCGGATGAAAGTTTCGCCGCCGTCTTCGCTGATGGCGGCGCCGGTGAGCAGCCGATAGCGTACGCGTGTGCACAGCTCGAACCCGACGTAATACATCAGCAGGCGACCATCATTCAAGCGCAACACTCGGGTGCACAGCGCGCCGCTATCGTCAAAGCCGCCTGCTATACCCACATCCAGACATGGCTTGGCTGACACCCGTAAAATATGTCGGGGGTTGCTCGCGTCGACATCCACAAACCCCACCCGGCTGACGTTTTGCACATCGCGCGCAGAGAAGTAGATGCGCAGTTTTCCATCCCCCAGATCGAGTGGAGTAGGCGTCGTGGCGTGCGAGGCCATCCATGGCACGTTCCCGGGCGGTGAAAAGACCACACCGAGTTTGCGCCATTGCATCATTTGCGCGCGCCCATTACGCTGCGGGAATCTTGAAAAACTCGCGCGCACCGACGGGGGCTGCTTCGAACTTCATGCCTTTGTACAAGGTGTTATCCGGCGTATTGCGCGTGATCGTGACGCCCAGGCCGATCCAGTTATCGCGGCCGATGTTCACGTTGTTTGCAATGGTGGCGTTCACGCCCATGAATGTGTTTTCGCCGATGTCGCAGAAGCCAGAGATGCACACGTGCGAGGCGATGAAGCAGTTATTGCGGATCACGGAATGATGGCCGATGTGATTGCCACTCCATAGTACGCAGTTGTCACCAATGCGGACGAAGGGCTGAATCGTGTTGTCTTCAAAGATGAAGCAGTGTTCGCCGATAATGGCATTGCGCCACACGAAGCAGCGCGGGCTGATGTAGCTTGCCAGCGCATAGCCTTTCGCTTTCGACTCCGCCGCCAGGCGTGCGCGTAACTGGTTGAGTTGCGTGTAGACGACAGCAACGAAAATCTTGTGCTCGCTTGGCGGAAAACGCGTCACGATATCCTCGAATGCGCAAACCGGCAGGCCGTTCAGCGATTCCTGTTTCAGATAGGCGCGCTCGACGCTGAAGCCGACGACTTCATATTCCGTGTCGACGTCGAAATACTCCTGTGCGATCTCGGCGAAAGCGCTATCGCCGACGATGACGAGCTTGCGGGTTTTGGGTTTTGTCGTAGTCATGGCGTGCCGCTTATGGTTGTACTCAGGGTCTCGTGATCACGATGTCTTCGCGACGGTTGGCCATCGGCAGCGCCGCATCTTGCGGGACCACGTAGGCGTCAAAGCCGGCGTTTCTGCATCGCGCGAGAATGGCTAGGACAACGGCATCATCAATCTGGTCCGGCTCGACATGGTTGAAGTGCACTTCCGGTACTTCATCGCGGCCCGTGAATGCCTTGTGGTACTCGATCCCTGTTGCGCTGGCGAAGAAGCGCTTGCGTTTGGAGATATTCGGAATATCACCGAGTAGCATCGCACCGCCGGGGGCGAGTAGTGACAGTGCTTGATCGAGGAAGCGCCACACGTTCGACTCGGTGAAGATGTAGTGAAAGACGGAGTAGCACAACAGCGCGTCGACGCGTCCTGCGAATTCTTCCAGCAATTCCGGGCAGTCGGGGAAGCGGCCTGCAATGTGACGGATGCCATTGCTCACCGGCAGGAGTGCCAGCATCTCTGCCGAGTCGATCAATAGCAGTTGATGTGCTTGTTCCTGGCAGCGCGCGATCAGCAATTGGGGTAGTTCGCTGCAGCCAGGACCGAT
>DASUGV010000356.1:0-4250 GCA_036273835.1 Rhodocyclaceae bacterium | reverse complement strand
GCTGGCAAAAGCGATCCTCAAATTGCTGCAGGAGCCCGATCAGGCTCGACGCATGGGTATCGCTGCGCGTCGGCGTGTAGTCGAAGAATTTTCGGATGCATGCATCACGGCACACACCTTGCGTGTATATGGTTTAGATTGTGGGCAGGAGGGAGCGGGCGATGGTCCCGAATAACGAACAGAAATAGGTTGCCGTGACGCCAAAGTATCTTCTCTTTCCATTCGTGTGCACCTTGTTGGCCTGTGTGCTGTTGGCACGCCTGGCGCCGATGCTGTCGCTGCTCGACAGACCGGATGCGCGCAAGCAGCACGGGCGCAGCGTTCCGGTGGTGGGCGGCATCGCCATTATGTTGTCATATTTGCTGGCGCTGAAGCTGCGTGGCTTGGGCGGTAATCTGGTCGAAGCGATACTGCCAGTCGGATTGATGCTGACAGTGGGCATCATCGACGACATTCACCCGTTGTCGGCACGATTGAAGCTTGTAGCGCAACTAGTGGCCGCCTGGTTGCTGATCAAGACAACGGGATTTTCTTTTGCTGCAATTCCCTTGCCCGGCTCGACGACTGGATTGCCTCTAGGTTTTTTGGCTGTGCCTGCCACGATGCTGGTATTCGTCGCAATCACAAATGCCATCAACATGGCCGACGGTGCCGATGGTCTTGCAGGCGGCTACGTGTTGATCGCGTTGCTTTTCTTTGCCGTGGTCGCACTGTTGACCGGAAGAGCAGTGTCCTTGCTGTTGATCGTTGGTCTTATTTCCGCAGTGCTCGGTTTTCTTGTCTGCAATGCGCGTCATCCGTGGCTCGATCGCGCGCTCATATTCATGGGCGATGCGGGCGCGCTATCGCTGGGCGTATTATTATGCTGGCTGGGAATCGACCTTGCGCGCGGACCTGCGCCCGTCATGCCACCCATACTGATTTTCTTTGCGCTTGCTCTGCCGCTGCTCGATATGGTGACGGTTGCTACGCGTCGCATGCTGCGCGGCGTCAGTCCGATGCGCGCCGATCGTACTCACTTGCATCATCTGCTATGTCTGCAAGGCTGGTCGGTGGAATTGTCGGTGCCATTACTATGGCTGTTGCATGCAGCGTCAGCGGGCGTCGGGCTGCTGCTGTGGCGCGTAGGCGCCTCTGACGGTGTACTGGCGGTAGTGTTCTGCGCCATGCTGATTGCGAAGTTATTGTGGCTGCGCGTGTGGGACATTACGGAAATGAGTGCTGAGGTGAATACCAAAGTGAGCACCGACGGAAGTTCCGATGCCTGAGCGTCTGCGGTTATGCATTGTGATTACCGCGCTCGGCGTTGGCGGCGCCGAGCATGCGTTGCTGCGTTTGTTGTCTCGTTTTGACCGCGAGCAGTTCGACATCTCGATGATCGTGCTGGGACGCGAAGACGCGCTTGCGGAACGCTTCGCGCAGATTGGCGTGCGCCTGACTATGTTACGTCTGACGCCGGGACGCTGGCCGTTCGGCGAGGTCGAGCGCTTCCTGCAGGCAGTGCGCGCAATAAATCCGGATGTCATACAGGGCTGGATGTATCACGGCAATCTCGCCGCATCGTTCGCGGCGGCGCGTCTGCAGAAATCCGTCCCTATTTGCTGGAGCGTGCGCGACACGCCGGATGCGCAACACGGACATAGTCTTTTTACGCGCATGGTGATTCGCCTGTCCGGTTGGTACGCTCAACGCACGGCGAAAATATTCAATGTGTCTTCGCGCAGTGCCGCCTATTGTGCAGAGCATCTTGGCTGGCCGTCTGCACAGACCGAGATATTGCCGAACGGTGTCGATACCGCGTTGTTTGTACCCAATTCCGCCACGCGTCTTGCAATGCGTACGTCATGGGGTGTGTCGTCCGATTGTCCGTTGATCGGCATGGTGGCGCGCTGGAGTCCTGTGAAGAATCATGCGCTGTTTCTCGATGCGGCTGCCGATTTGTGCCGGAAGCGGCCGCATGCCAGGTTCGCACTGGTGGGGGCGGGATTGGATAGTACGAATGCCGTGCTGATGGCGCAGGTTCGGCGTCTCGATCTGGCCGACAAAGTGCGTCTGCTTGGGCCTCGCGACGATCTTCAAAATATCTATCCGGCATTTGATGTCGTTGCGCTGACATCGAAGAGCGAGGGTTTTCCGAACGTGCTGGCAGAAGCCATGAGTTGCGGTGTGCCGGTGGTCAGCACGGATGTGGGCGATGCGCGCGATATCGTGGGCGATGGCGGATTGATCGTCCCAGCGACGCCGCAGGCCTTTTCCGCGGCTTTCGAGAGATTGCTCGATCAAGCCATACATGCACGTTTATCGGCGAGCGCGCGAAGCCGGATACAGGAGCGCTACGCGTTGGACGCTATTGCGGCGCGACTTGAGCAGAGTTATCGGATGCTCGTGGCCCGGTAGCGGGCAACGAGCTTTCTATTTGGTGCGGACCGTTGGTGGCGATGCACTATAATCGTAGTCTTGTTCTCGTTATCGTGTCTGTCTCATGAGTCCTCTTACCGCGCTCTCTCCACTCGATGGTCGTTATGCTGCCAAGGCCGAAGCGTTGCGCAGCTATTTCAGCGAATACGGTTTGATCCGTTATCGCGTTCGCGTCGAGATCGAGTGGCTGAAGGCGCTTGCCGCCGCGCCACAGCTGGTCGAGATTCCTCCATTCGCCGCGGCAACGATTGCGGAGCTGGATGCCGTGGCGCTCGCCTTTTCGGTTGAAGACAGCGAAGCGATCAAGATCATTGAGGCTGAGACCAATCACGATGTCAAGGCGATGGAGTACTGGTTGAAGAAGCGTTTCGCAACCAATGCCGAAGTCATGAAGGTCAGCGAATTTATTCATTTCGCATGCACGTCAGAAGACATCAATAACGTTTCACATGCGCTCATGTTACGCGATGCGCGCGATGCGGTGCTGCTACCGCAACTCGATAAAGTGATCGACCGTTTCGTGTCGCTCGCGCATCAGCACGCAGAGTTGCCGATGCTTTCCCGCACGCACGGTCAGCCCGCTACGCCGACAACGCTGGGTAAAGAGATGGCGAACATTGCCTACCGACTGCGTCGCGCACGCAAGGCTATCGCGGCTGTCGAAATGACTGCCAAATTCAATGGCGCGGTCGGCAATTACAATGCGCACTTGTCGGCCTATCCGGCATTCGATTGGGCTGGATTCAACCAGCGCTTCATCGAATCGCTGGGACTGACATTCAATCCCTACACCATCCAGATCGAACCGCACGATAGCATGGCCGAATTGTTCGATGCCGTGGCTCGTGCCAATGTCATCGTGCTGGATGCGTGCCGCGACATCTGGATGTACATTTCCGTCGGTTACTTCAAGCAGAAATTGAAAGATGGCGAAGTGGGTTCTTCCACCATGCCGCACAAGGTCAATCCAATCGACTTTGAAAATGCCGAAGGCAATGTTGGTATCGCCAATGCGCTACTTAAGCATTTTTCTGAGAAGCTACCCGTGTCGCGCATGCAACGCGATCTCACTGATTCAACGGTACTGCGCAATATGGGTGTGGCTTTTGGCCATTCGCTGCTGGCGCTCGAATCCTGCTTGCGTGGATTGAACAAGCTGGAAGCCGATCCGGTTAAATTGGCAGCCGATCTGGATGCGACTTGGGAAGTGCTCGCGGAGCCAATTCAGACTGTCATGCGCCGTTATGGTATTGCCAATCCTTATGAGCAACTCAAGGCACTGACACGCGGAACCGGTATCGACAAGACTGCATTGCAGAATTTCATTGCAACGCTTGCGATCCCGGAGAGCGAAAAAAAGCGTTTGCTCGCCATGACACCGGCAAGTTACATCGGTGCCGCAACGGAGTTGGCCAGGAAGATTTAGGGCGATGCAAAATCACTCCTGCTTTCGCGCATTGCTGTCCGTAATAATCAAACCATCCAGCACGGCGCTCTGGCGCTTGTCTCGATACACCGCTTTGCGGCACTCGACACGAACGGTTTTGGGTGCCATGTCACGCAAACCTGCACCCAAACTCGCACTCATATCCGCACCCAAACTCTGCCGTTCGCCCCGAGTGCCCGCGCAGCGGGTGTATCGAGGGATGGGCTCGCCAGAGCAACGTTCATTGAGTCGTCCAACCGCGCGATGCTAGGTAGCCCTGAAAAGCATCCGTATTACAGCTTTCAAAGAAAGCTTGGTGAAACATTGTGTTCTTTGTGTCCTCTCGACTTTGCTCGGACAGGCTTTGTGGTGAAGTCCTCTTGAAGTGAATGGATTCCATAGTCAT
>DASUGV010000355.1:0-2259 GCA_036273835.1 Rhodocyclaceae bacterium | reverse complement strand
GTGCCTGTTGCAGATTGGCTATGATGTTGCCATGCGTCAGCATCGCGCCTTTCGCGACACCCGTCGTACCGCCGGTGTATTGCAAGAATGCAATATCATCGTGCGTCACCTCGCCAGCTTCGAACACATGTTGCGCGCCGCGAGACAATACGCTCTTGTAGCATAAATGCCCTGGCATCCGCCAAGCCGGCACAAGCTTCTTGACGTATTTCACGACCAGATTGACCAACGTGCCTTTCAATGCACCCAGCATATCGCCCATGCGAGTGACGACGACATGTTTCACATTCGTGCGCTGTATCACTTCGGCCAGCGTATGCGCGAAATTTTCGAGGATGACAACGACTTCGGCACCGGAGTCCTTCAATTGATGCTCTAGTTCCCGCGGCGTATATAAGGGATTGCAATTGACGACGGTGTAGCCAGCACGCAGCGCGCCAAAAAGACAAACCGGATATTGCAGCAGATTGGGCATCATCAGCGCGATTCGTGTGCCCTTCGGCAATTTCAGATCGCTTTGCAGAAACGCGCCGAATCGAGAAGAGAGTGCGTCGAGTTCCCGGTAGCTGATCGCCTTGCCCATGTTGATGTAGGCATCGTGATCGGCCCAGCGCGCAGCGCCGACGTCGAAAAGGTGGCCTATCGAGCGGAATTCATTGAGGTCGATCTCCGCAGGCACACCTTGCGGATAGCTCTTGAGCCATACCTTTTCCATCCTTCGTCTCCTCTGGCGACATGCAATTTTTATTTATCTGTTCGGCATATCATATCGGCATTACTTTCGCCCTGCTCTACTTGCCTTCGTTGGACTCTTCGGGCCAGTTACGGATGTAACTCTTGAGCATCTTGTTTTCGAAACCTTGTTCTTCGAGCATAGCCTTGGCAACGTCGTGAAAGGACACCACGCCGAGCAGAGTCGTGCCTTCGATAACAGGCAAATAACGCTGATGATGATCGACCATCATGCGCTGCAATCTGTTGACATCCATATCGAGTGTCGCCACGCACGGTTTGCCGATCATTGCATCGGCGACTTTCGCTTCGCGCCAGCCTTTGCCCGCCTTATGCACCGCCGCAAGCATCTCGCGAAAAGTAAGCATGCCGACCATCACGCCACCTTCGAAGACGACCAACGAACCGATATCCTGTTCGACCATCGTATCGATCGCATCCTGGAGCGTTTGGTGGGGTGCCACGGTATAGAGCACTTTGCCTTTGATGTTGAGGATTTCGCTAACCAGCATGGCCTTCTCCTTCTTGCCAGCGCACGGCCGGTGCGATGGACATTGCAATAAATCGGGCGATGTCAGTCCAAGCCCTAATTGGACGATACTGTACAGCAGTCAATCCAAAACAATCTCATTGCCATCGGTAAAGATCAACATGCTTTTTATCACTCTACCGGGCCAGACAGCCTGCATGGCGCGAACATAGACTGCCAATTGCTCGCGATATTGCGCTGCCGAATCCGCGTTACCGCTTTTGTAATCGAGCACCCACAATGCATCGCCCGTATCGACCCAGCGATCGATGCGTCCAGTCAATCCATCACCGCCAACAAAACTGAGTTCATTTCCCGCCTGGACATATTGTGCAGGATCGAAAAAACGCTTCAAATCAGGTTTGTCGAGAATCCGCCGTGCGGCCTGCGGTACTGTTCGGGCAAATTCCGGCATGAGTTTAGGCTGCGGCAAACCCTGCGTGACTGCTTCCAACCAAGCGTGAAGCTGACGGCCGAACGCTTGGCCAACGCTATCGGATAAGCGTTCGCGTCGCGTACCGACATTCAGTAGCGGCTGCCGCGCCAGGGGTGCAACAACCGTTTGCTCTGACTCATCGCTGCATATTTCTTTTGCATAAGGCATGTCACCAAAAACTGCACCATGCGACTTTTCATCCGACCCACCATTCAGCGCACGCGCTAACTTTTGATAAGGACTTTCTTCCGGCGCAGTTCTGCGGGACTCGATACCGCTGGCAATGAAAATTTGTTCTGCTCGCGTCAATGCCACGTATAGCAAATTCAGATTTTCGCGGCGAGCGGCAAGCTCCTCTGACTCGAAGATATGCTTGCGTGCACGACCACGCCGCCCGTAGCTACCCATCAACGAGAAATGCTTTGGCGCATCCGCATCCGCCGGCCACTCCAGCACAACGTCATAACCGCTTTTGCGGGCCTCCGCTGCGTTCGCATCGAGCAACCACACAATGGGCGATTCCAGGCCCTTGGCGCCATGAATCGTCATGATGCGCACACGT
>DASUGV010000354.1:0-2054 GCA_036273835.1 Rhodocyclaceae bacterium | reverse complement strand
CGCTGTCTTTGTAAACTGATGCAAATTTCGGTACTACGTAAGTCATCAAGAACAATGCAACCAAACCACCCACCGAGAACAGCACGCACGGATAAATCAATGCGCTGATGATCTTGCTGCGCACCTGTTCCACCCGTACCTGGTATTCGATGAAACGGCTCAAGGCACGAGGCAAGTCGCTGGTGCGCTCGGCCGCTTTTACGATACCTATGTATAACGGCGGAAAATATTCTGGCTGCAATGTAATGGCTTCGGAAAAACGCAATCCTTCGCGCATACGGTGAATCAGCGACTCCATAATGCTGCGCGAGGTCAGCGCAGTTTCCTTTTCGATCAGGGCCTCCAGACCTTCGACCAGACTCAGCCCTGCTTCCAGCAGCGCAAGCAACTCCTGGCTGAACATGACGAGCGAAAATGCTCGCTTGCCCCTGCCACGCGCACCGCTTCGCCCAATCTGCTTGACCGTGACCGGCTTGAGTCGCTGCGCCTCGACCGTACGACGGGCTGCCGCAACATCTTCCGCTTCGACAACCAGTGTCTGCATCTGGTTGCCGCCAGTGAGCGCCCGAATTTCAAACTGCATGGAAAAGTGTCTGCCGGAATGTTGGCTCTTGAGGGAAGGACGGCGCTTTAATTGGTCACGTCCGTAGCGTTATCCGTACCGCCGGGTTGACCATCGCTGCCATAGGTGACGATGTCGTAATCCTTACCCCCAGAACCGGGAGATTTATAAATGTAGGGCTTGCCCCAGGGATCGACCGGTGCTGCCTTGTCGAGATAAGGCCCGTTCCATTTCGCCACGCCGGGCGGTTGAGTCAGTAATGCATTCAAACCTTCGGAAGTAGTGGGATAGCGTCCTACATCCAGACGAAAAGTATCCAGCGCCTTGCCAAACGAATCGATTTGAGCCTTGGCCACTTTCGTTTCTGTCTTACCGAGCTGGGCAAAATATTTCGGTCCGACATAGGAAGCCAACAAGCCGATGATGGCCACGACCACCAGCAACTCGAGCAGCGTAAAACCTTTAATATGACGACGACATTGCATAGCATCTTTCTCGACACGCATTACTCAAATCCTTTTTCGCAAATCCGCAAGACGCCAACGCCCACAAACGTCTAGAACTAAGCGTAGCGCCCCTTATGAGAGCGGCGTAGACTGCCACAAACCCTACTGAACTCCAACTTAAAGGCTGCCTGGATCCCAGCTACACGCGTTCATTTGCGCCTCCATCCTGCCCCGCTCGACGACGTTCAGACATCTCGATCGCATCGGGCTTGCCAATGTCATTTTCTCCGCCTTCTGTCGCGGCGCATCAATTGCGGCGCCGCATCAATAAGTCCATTCCCATATTTAATCTAGCGCTAGGACTGTTCTTCTCACCGGAAAGTTGCTTCGATATCGCGCGATACGCATCGCATTGAGTGCCAGCATACGTTTTCGTCCATCACGACCCCTGCGCATTGGGTCACGGAAAAGCATGCAAACCGTGGCCGTGACAAAAGGACACAGCCGCGACCGCACCGAATTTCACGCTTCATCACCTTGGATATTCGTTCAAGTCCAAGTCTGCACAGCGAAGTCCCTGAAAGAGCGCTGCCGAAGACGCGATATAATTTCTGATCGATTGAACATCGCAGCACCTCTTTCACAGCAGCCCAAGAGATCGCCTCCATGACCACCATCCAGCAGGAAGATTTGATCCAGAGCGTCGCCGACGCTTTGCAGTTCATCAGCTATTACCATCCTGTCGATTACATCAAGAATTTGGCGCGCGCCTACGAACTGGAGCAGAGTCCGGCCGCTCGCGATGCGATGGCGCAGATTCTCATCAACTCGCGCATGTGCGCCGAAGGCCATCGGCCGATCTGTCAGGACACCGGCATAGTGACGGTGTTTCTCAAGATCGGCATGGATCTACGCTGGGATGGTGCAACGATGTCTGTCGAAGACATGATCAACGAAGGCGTGCGGCGCGCCTACAACCATCCGGACAACAAGCTACGCGCCTCCATCCTGGCCGACCCGGCATTCAGCCGCAAGAACACGCGAGA
>DASUGV010000353.1:0-7648 GCA_036273835.1 Rhodocyclaceae bacterium | reverse complement strand
AGAAGAACTGATGTCGCGCGGCATGAAATTTCTCCTTCACACGCTGATCAGCATCGTGCTGCTCAGCGCGGTGCTATGGGCAACGCATCCACCATTGATTGCACATGAGCGCTCGCCGGACGGTCCGCTGGTATCCGTCACTTTGCCATGGCAATTTGAAGATCCCGCTGTTGGCAAAGAGCTTGAAGTCTATTTCAAAAATGATTGGCGGGCGCCCGCGCGCTGGTGGATCATTCCCGACGATGAACTGAAAGCTATTCGCATCAACGGGGTCAATGTATCGCTGGCCGCTGTGCCGCCGGGAGGACTTAGCGATTACGGCAACGGTTTCTATATCGATCTGTCATCTTATTTGAAACCCGGTGATAACACGCTGCTATTTACGCTGGACAATCATTCGGGCTCGGGCGGCCTCGACATCCGGCCGCATCTGAGTATCTGGCAAAACGCATTGTTCATCATTGCTCTGGTGCCGTTTGTACTGGGACTGGGCGGCATTTTCGGTTTGCGACTGCCGCAAATTTTTCTTCTCATCGCCTCGCTCATTCCGATTCAAGCGTACTGGTCTTTCACGCCCTGGTACGAGCGCGGGCACGATGCGGGCGGTGGTGGCGGACATCTGGATTATGTCATTTGGGTAGCTACAAAGCTTGCGCTGCCGCGGCCGACCGATGGCTGGACCTTTTATCACCCGCCGCTCTACTACATTTGTTCGGCGGCCGTGTGGAAATGGGCACAACTGTTTGCATTGCCCGGTCCCGAAGCCGTGCAAGTATTTTCGCTCTCCTTATGGATGGTATTTCTGGCTGCTTCGGTAGGTGCGTTGAATTATTCGTATCGCCATCATCCGCAGCACGTGATTGCAGTGACTGCAGCCTTGGCGTTTTGGCCAGTGGGCATCATGCATAGTGTGCGTATCGGCAACGATGCGATGCTCTACGCGACGGTTGCGGTCGGTATGTTTTTTCTCGTGCGATGGTGGCGCCGCCAACAAACCAGCGATCTGCTGTGGATGTCGTTTTGCGTGATGCTGGCATTTCTAAGCAAGAGCAATGCGGCCGCGTTCGCAGCCACAGCGGGTGCACTCGTGGCATGGCGCGTAGTGCGGCCGGGCAAATCTGAAAGAAAGAAACAATGGCTCAACATGGCCATCTTCACCGCCTTCGCCGGATGCGGTGTCGTGCTGAGTTTGGCCAGCAAAATCTATTATTACTTGCATGGTCAGATTGGCAATTGGCTGATAGCCAATGTGACAGGTCAGGACAATGCTCTACGCGTGCCGGTAACCATCAAAGCATTTCTGCCCTTGGATATTCCAACCTTCCTGACCGCGCCCTGGATGCGTGCCTATGTCGACGCATCGGGTCGAGGCAACTTCTGGAATTATTTACTACGTTCCGCACTGACGGGAGAATTCGATCTGCCGGGCAATATGCAAATTGGGATTGCATACGTCTGGGGCGTATTGCTGCTCACGCTGATCATCTTGGCGTTAAGAAGAGTTTCCTGGCCGGTGATCGACTGGCGTTCGCATTCATGCCGTCGTCATTTACCCTGGTTGCTCGCGGCTGCGCTTTGGTTGGCTTCCATACTCGCATTGCGCGTCGAAGCGCCCTTCGCCAGCAGCAATGATTTCCGCTATGTGCTGCCGATGCTGGTACCGATCTTGATGTGGTTCGCGTGGTCGGGACGACTTGCCGTGGGCCTGCTTTACGCCGTCGTTCCGATATCGTTGACATTTTTCATGACCTTGTAGCGCTCAGGCTACGGCAATGACAATTGCATCAGCGATCGGAATTTCTTTCGGCTGGAGTTTCACGTGTCGGACGCGTAAAACTGGAACCCTGTAGCACGTCGATATGAAAACGTGGCCTGGATTTCGTTTCATTAAAAATCTTCGCCACGTATTCGCCAATCACGCCCAGACTCAATAACTGCACACCGCCCAGAAAGTAGGTCGGGATGACCGTGGAAGCCCAACCCGGCAGCGCATCATTGGTGAAGACGCGCGTGATCAATGCCCACACGGCCAGACCGAGGCTGACCAGCGACACCAGAGAGCCAATGGCCGTGATAAGCCGTAGCGGAAAGGTCGAGAACGAGGTGACGCCTTGCCACGCCAGCGACAGCATCTTGCCTAAGGGATATTTAGATTCGCCGGCAAAGCGCTCTGCGCGATCGTATTCGACAGTCGAAGTGCGATAGCCGAGCAACGGAATCATGCCGCGCAGAAACAGATTGACTTCGCGATACTCGCGCAAGGATTCCAGCGCCCGTCGGCTCATGAGCCTGTAGTCGGCATGATTGAAGATAATCTGTACTCGCATCGCCGCGAGCAGCTTGTAATAACCTTCGGCCGTCAATCGCTTGAAGAAAGTATCGGTGTCGCGGCGGCTGCGAACGCCATAAACGATGTCATCGCCGTTCTTGTAGGCTCGGACCATTTTGGGTATGACATCCAAATCGTCTTGCAAATCCGCATCCACGCTGATCAGCAAGTCGCCAGGCGCCGTAAGCAAACCCGCCAATAGCGCGTTCTGGTGACCGCGGTTGCGGCTGAGTTTGATGCCGCATACGCAACTATGCTGTGTGGATAATTCGCAGATGAGTTGCCATGTGGCATCGCGGCTGCCGTCATCGACATAGAACACCGCACTGTCCGCTCCGATCAAGCCGTCCTCGCGCATTTCGCCGAGTAACCGGATCAGGCGCTGGGTCGTTTCGCGCAAAACGCTTTCTTCGTTGTAACAGGGAATGACCAGACCGATGGTGGGCACGGCGGACGTCATGTTGGCTGCCTCTTCTTGAAAGTCCAGATTGCGTTGATGATGTAGTTCCACATAAAGACGACACCGGTGGCGAGTATCTGCGCCGGCCATACCGGCAAGCTGAGTAACATGAGCAGTTTCAGAACACTTGCATTGATGATGAGACCTGCTCCCAGCATTGCCACGAATCGCGGCACGCTTTCAGCATGTTTGTGCGCGCCTTGGAACGTGAAACGAGCATTGGCCAGATAGTTGAATACGGCACTGATCACAAATCCTATACTGGTGGCTATGGTCTCATTGAAGAAATGTGGCCACAGCACATACATGATCAAGTATTGAATGGCCGTGGCGGTACCGCCCACCAACACAAAATATGCAAAGCTTCTGGAATTGATGTTGCTCATTTTTCAGCGCTTTGTCTTCACTTTGGGTGATGGCACCGCGCGCTTGCGAGATTGATCCCACATGATGAACATCTGCGCCACCAGCAGGCCTTCCAGCGGCTTGCGATAGCGTCCCTCGTTGGTCGCGACCAGCGAACTTGCCTGTAGAAAAAACCACGCTACGATCAGCAGCGGCAGTAACGGCCGTTCGCGCGTATCGCGCCAATTCCGAATACCCATCACCACCGCTAGCAGCAACCAGGGTGCCCAGGGCCAACGGAAAGCGACCGACATGCGCGACCAAAAATAGTCCGTGTTATCGTCCGGCCAGGAAGAACCCACCATTATGTTGATGACATTTTCGGCTCGCATCTTGAGGCGTTCCCAGCCGTGCACCGCCGTACGTTCGTATTCCTTGCGCCAGTCGTCTTCGCCGTGAGACATGTCGACAGTCGCGTCCACCGTTCCCTCGCGCGAGGATGTCCAGTTGGAGAGCGGTAATAGCGGATGCTGTTCCATGGCCGGTGTCGTGAAGCCGTATTCCCATCCGGCACCATCCAGCGTCAGATGAATGACAACTTCTTTCTTACCGCTCTCGGCGTAAATCTTCGTCAGCCAAGGGTTGCCCCACGGCGTCCACAAATGGTTGAAGTGATCATTGCGATAGGACAGCGGTGCCATCAGCAAAACCAAAACCACCGTGGACCAGGCGGCGCTACGCAGTTTGTAAGGATGCCGCAGCCATACCAGTAAAGTCGCGAGCGCGCCCAGCGGCAAGCCGATTGCACGCACAAGACCGGTGACCAACCATAGCGCAACCATGCCGACGAACGAAGCGACCGTGCGTTTGCGGTCCGCATGCAGCGTCATCCATAAGCTTGCGCCCATCAACGGCAGCAATAATGTCTCTGTCATAAAATAGCTGTAGATGCTGATCCATGTCGGCAGCCATACGAACGCTGCCCATCCGGTCAAAGCAATCACGCGTGAGCTCGTTGCTTCGCGGATGAAGCGATACCACAACCACGGCGTCGCAATTGACAGAAGACCGGCATAGATAGCTATGAGTGGCAACAGACCCATGGTCCATTTCTGTAAGACGGACAACCACAATTGAAAAAACGGTGGATCGAAAAGCGCCATTGGCGAGGGCTCCAGCGGTTTGCTGGCATATTCCCAATGACGTTGAGGATCGCTGAACAGATGATCCGGACTGGCCGGGTTATGCAGCCACACCTGATAGAAACGCACGCCGCAGCCGATAATGATCAGCAGATAAAGCAAGCGTATCGCCCACCGCGTGAATTTCGTCTCTGGCAGTTCGGGATCATGGGCGACAGCGAGTTTGTATGCATTGAACATATTCGATGCATGATTCGCCAGTCGCGCAAGGCGTGAAGTCAAAAGAGGCCGTGTTCGCTTAATCATCGGGTCGTATCAAGAAACAAGTGCACAAATTAAGTTATCGCCGCTGGAGTTACGCGTTTGCGATATTGGTCCCACATAACGATGACTTGCGCAATCAACAATCCCTCCAGCGGCTTACGATAGCGTCCTTCATTGACGGCCACTAGCGAACAGGCTTGAAGAAAGAACCATGTCACGATAAGTATCGGCAGTAGCGGCCGCATCAGTGTGTCGCGCCAGCGCCGCGCGCAGAGTAGGGTCACGATCAACAGCAAAGGCGCCCAAGGCCAGCGGAAGGCAAAAGACATCTGTCCGGCAAGATAGGGCTGATCGTCTGGCCACGATGAGCCCATGACCGCATCCAGAATATTTTCGCCGCGCATCTTGAGACGTTGCCAACCATGAATCGCCGTGCGCTGATATTCCTTTTTCCAATCGTCTTCGCCATGGGTCATGTCGACATTGATGTTTACCGTTCCTTCGCGCGAGGGTGTCCAGTCCGATAACGGCAAGAGCGGCTGCTTGTTCATCGATGGTGTCGTGAAGCCATATTCCCATGCCGCGCCATCACGCTTGAGGTGCAGAAGAACTTCACGCTTGCCGCTCTCAGCATAGATGTTGTTCATCCAACCATTGCCCCACGGTGTCCACAAGCGAAGGAAGGAATAATTACGGTAGGCCAGCGGTGTCAACACGACAAGTACGATCAGGACAGACCAGCCAACACAGCGTAGCTTCTGCGGATAGCGCAGCCACACGAGCAATCCAGCTATCGCGCCGAAAGGAAAGCCAATCGCGCGCGTTAGACCGGTAAGCAACCAGAGTACGACCATGGCAACGAATGCCGGAACCGTGCGTTTGCGATCGGCTCGCAGCGTCATCCATAAGCTTGCTCCCATCAAGGTCAGGAATAATGTCTCTGTCATAAAGAAACTGTAGATACTGAACCACGTCGGCAGCCAGACCAGCACTGCCCATCCCGTTAGAGCAAGTTTGCGCGAACTGGTTGCTTCGCGCAGGAAGCGGTACCACAGCCAAGGTGTTGCGACAGATAGAAGTCCGGCATAAATGGCAATCAATGGTCGCAGACCCATGGTCCATATCTGCACGACCGACAGCCATAGTTGAAAAAATGGCTGATCGAATAAGGCCAGTGGCGAAGGCTCAAGCGGCTCGCTGGCCTGTTCCCAATGACGCATTGCATCGCTGTAGAGCCGATCCGGATCCAGCGGATTGTGCTGCCACACTTCATAGAGGCGCGCACCACAACCCAGTATGATGAGTAGATACAAAAGACGCACCCCCCAATTCGTCCATTTGGATGTTTGTAGAATTGGGCCTTCAGCAACGGCAAGTTGATAATTATGCATTTTGTATATAGGGTGCAAGACGATAGCTCGATGATCGCAACGCTTGCACGGCCGATCTTAGTAATAAATCAAAACGCTCATGAATTTTGAGCAGGTACAGAAGTACGTTTGCGCGATTGATCCCACATGATGATGACCTGTGCAATCAGTAGACCTTCCAGTGGCTTCCGGTAACGGCCATCGTTGATGGTCGCCAGCGAACAAGCCTGCAAAAAGAACCAGGCCACGATCAGTGTGGGCAAAAGCGGTCGCGCTAGCGTATCGCGCCAGCGCCACGCTGCAGCCGCTACGATCAGCAGCAATAGCGGCGCCCATATCCATCTGGAAGCATTGCTCAACTGTTCGGATAGATAATTCTCGTTGTCGTCCGGCGACGATGTACCCATCATCACATTGATGATATTTTCGCCGCGCATCTTCAGGAGATTCCAGCCGTGCAAGGTGGTGCGCTCGGATTCAACCTTCCAGCTTCTTTCTCCTTCGGATAGATCCACATACACGTGTACCGTTCCGCTGCGCGAAGGCGTCCAATCCGACAGCGGAGCGAGCGGCTGCTTGCCGATTCCCGGGGCAGTAAAACCATATTCCCATTGAGCGCCCTCGCGCGTTAAATGCAGGACGAGGTCGCGGTTACCGCTCTCCGCGAATATTCGTGGCAACCAACCGTTGCCGAATGGAGACCATAAATGCACGAAAGATTGGTTGCGATAGCTGAGCGGCCCCAAAATGAGAATCGCCACCAACGCCGACCATGCGGCGCTACGCAATTTGTGCGGGTGATGAAAAAAGACAAACAACATGGATAAGACACCGAGCGGTAACGCAATCACAGAGGTGAGCGCGGCCAGCAGCCACAGTGAAACCATACCGATGAAGGAAGGCACGGTCCGCTTGCGATCCGCGCGCATGCTGGCCCACAGGCTTGCGCCCAATAAGGGCAATAGCAAGGTCTCCGGAACAAAATGGATGTAGATACCAATCCATGTCGGTAGCCATACCAACAACGCCCATCCGGTAACCGCAAGCAAGCGAGAGCTAGTTGCTTCACGCAGAAAACGATACCAAAACCAGGGCGTCACGATGGACATCAAGCCCGCATAAGCCGCAGCAGGTATGGGAAGGCCCATCACAAATTTTTGCGCCAGCGCGAGCCACACCTGAAAGAACGGTGGATTGAATAGCGCCATCGGCGAGGGCTCCAGAGGTTTGCTCGCCAGATCCCAGTAACCCTGCGCATCGCCAAACAAATGATCCATCGGATTGTGTATCCATACGTCATATAGACGCATAGCACAACCGATTACAATAAGCACATACAGCACACGTAGCATCCAACGGCGAGTTTGCGTTACTGGGTTCTCGGGTTCGTTGGCGATGGCAAGTTGGTAGGGAATAAACATGGCGAGTGAGCGATCTCATGCGAGAAATAGTCGCCACATTACCTAATTGCCGATGAGGATCAAGCGGCAAGTGCACATATCGTGCAAGAAGAAATAATTAGATACAAAAATTTTCGCGTGGTCTTCGCTCGTACTTCGACGCGGCGAACCCGTAGCTTATTTTTGCGCAGCAGTTTTCTTGGTGTGTGTACTCGCTGTCTTGGCAAGTTTTGCGGGCGTTTTGGTATCGTCGGCCGTCTTCGAAGCAGGCTTTTTCGCTGCAGCGACCTTTGGCGCGCGTTTCTCGAATTCGAAACTCACCTTGCCGTCGTCTCCAC
>DASUGV010000352.1:0-4049 GCA_036273835.1 Rhodocyclaceae bacterium | reverse complement strand
GCCGGCGCGGGCGAGAATTGGCATGACTTCGTACGTTGGACGCTCGAGCAGGGCTGGCCCGGATTGGAAAATCTCTCGCTGATTCCCGGCACGGTGGGCGCAGCGCCTATTCAGAATATCGGCGCATATGGTCTCGAAATGGCCGAGCGGTTTTTTGCGCTGGAGGCGGTCGATTTACTCAGTGGCCAAATCATCAGTTTCGGATTGCACGATTGCCGATTCGGTTATCGCGATAGCGTCTTCAAACAGGAAGCCGCCGGTCGCTTCGTCATCACGACAGTCAGCTTTCGCCTGCCCAAGGATTGGCAACCGGTGTTGGGTTATGCCGAGCTGGACAAGGAGCTTTTGGAGCGCAATATCGAGCATCCCAGCTCGATGGATATTTCCGATGCGGTGATGGCGATCCGCTCGAGGAAGCTGCCCGATCCGCTCGTTCTTGGCAACGCGGGCAGTTTCTTCAAGAATCCAGTGGTGCAAGCAGATCGTTTCGAAGTGCTGACGAAAAATTACCCTGGCATACCGCACTATCCGCAACCCGACGGCTCGGTGAAAGTTTCGGCGGGCTGGCTGGTCGACCAGGCCGGTTGGCGAGGGCGCAAACTCGGCCCAGTCGGCATGTATGAAGGACAGGCCTTGGTGCTGGTCAATCATGGCGGCGCGACGGGCGAGGACGTGTTGTTGCTCGCCGATACCGTCCGCGCTTCCGTACGCGAGCGCTTCGGTGTGGATCTGGAGCAGGAGCCTGTAGTTATCTAGGATCGCAGCCGAGCGCGTGAGTGCGCACTGGCTTCGTCCAATAGGCATGGTAGGCTGCTCCATCAACAACAAGGAGCGCGTTCATGTCCGTTCCCTCCGCATTTCAGGGGCGATTCCGTGTGCCAGTCATCGCGGCGCCCATGTTTCTCGTGTCCGGTCCCGAACTGGTCATTGCCGCATGCATCAATGGTGTTGCCGGCAGCATTCCGGCGCTCAACGCGCGCCCTGCCAGCCAGCTCGATGAATGGCTCGTGCATATAGATGATGCGTTGACGGCGTATCGCACGAATTTTCCCAGCGCACCGTGTGCGCCTTACGGCGTCAATCTTATTCTCCATGCCAGCAATCCTCGTCTGCGCGAAGACAGTGAACTGTTGGTCAAGCATCGTGTTCCATTTGTCATTACCAGCCTAGGTAATCCCGGCGCAATCGTGGAAGCGGTACATGGCTACGGCGGCCTGGTATTTGCTGACGTCATACACGCGCATCACGCCCGAAAAGCTGCTCAGGCCGGCGTGGACGGCATCATCGCGATTGCTTCCGGCGCAGGCGGACACGCGGGTACACAAAGCGCCTTCTCGTTGGTGAGAGAGATTCGCGAATTTTGGGACGGTTGCCTGATTCTAGGCGGCGCGATCTCGGACGGACATGGCGTGCACGCAGCGGAAGTGCTGGGTGCCGATTTCGCTTATCTCGGTACGCGCTTCATCGCCACCAAAGAATCGCGCGCGCAGGAGGACTACAAGCAAATGATCATCGATGCGAGTGCCGGTGATATCGTATATACGGATGTCATATCTGGTGCGAACGCCAACTTTCTTTGGCCATCGTTGGAAAAAGCGGGCTACGGCAGAAAGAAGCTTCATGCCGCTGCAGAAAAAGCAGTGCTGAAAGATATCGCCGACGAAGCCAAAGCCTGGCGCGATACATGGAGCGCCGGCCATGGCGTTGCAATCATTCACTATGTGCCGACTGTTGCCGAACTGGTTTCTCGTCTCACAGCCGAATATCAGGAAGCTCGCTCGTTGCCGATGAGCGCTGCCTGCCGTACGTCCTAGTCATATCCCGAGTCGCTTCCGCGACAATGACATTGTCCTTAGAAAATACGGATTCAAATACCTTCCGCTTAGCGACTGTGCGCAAGAAAAATGCCCGCAATCTAAACAACACTTAATGTTTTGCTAACGCTCTGTAAGTCTCGCGGCGCGCAGACTCATGCATGCTTCGAGACAATTCAACAGACTACAAAGTCACGCGTCCAAGCATACGTTGAATGGGTCGAAGCTTCCCCATTGTTTAACGCATGTATTGGAGATAGTCATGAAAAAATTCAAGCAAACATTTACGTTCGGCATTGCAGCCGGATTCCTGCTTGCGGGCGCATCTGCGCAGGCGGCAGCACCCACTCCGTATGTCGGCGCAGGAATTTCGCAGAGTAATTTCAAGGTACGCAATATTGGTGGCGACATTGGTGCGCACGACAACAGCGATCCGGCGACGAATGTCTATGGAGGACTCAAGTTCAATAATAATTTTGGCGTCGAAGCCGGGTACGCTTATTTAAATCATCTGCGCGATGACTTCCAAACGCGGTCGGGCAATGCTTCCCAAAGTGCGCACGCTCAAGCGATTTATGCAGTGGGCACGGCAAGCGTACCCTTGGGCGGGCGTTTCGAAGCGACCGCCAATGCAGGTGTCGCACAAGGCCATGTGACCAAGATGAGTTTGCCGGACGGAGAACAATTGGGTGGCGATAAGCTGGGCATGACGGGAGGCGTAGGCGTGCGCTACAACATCGCGCAGCACTATTCCGCTGGCATCGACTATCAGCATTTCGCCAAGTTGAGCGATCACGTCAAGGCTAACATGGTTGGCGCGGATTTCCGTTACAGCTTCTGAATGGACGGCGAATCCATTTATGCCAATGTAATTATACGAAATATGCGGAGTGATCACGCCCACTCCGCATGCTGCAACGTTCCTGTCATATTTTGCAGTTCGCATGGACACAGACTGCAATTCTTAAATTTCCTTAATGCCAAGTAAATCTTCCGTAAAGTCCGGAGGATTCAGAATGATTGACGTGGCATCCATATGCCATGTTTCAAATCCCCTTAAACAAGGAGTTGCATCATGAAAACCCAATTGAAGCTGTGTGCTGCCACCATCGTAACGAGCCTTTTTGCTGCTCATGCTTTTGCTGCTGCCGCGGTACCTGAGAGCGCGGCGAACACGATTCAAGCAGGCGAAAGCCGCGATGCTGTCATTCAACAGCTTGGTCAGCCAGAAGCTCACCCTACTAAATGGATGACGGGTGATACGTCGTTGGTTTACCCGATCAAAAATGGCAGCGAGAGTTCGAACGAAGCCTTGTACGTGGATCTAGATCCGACTGGGCATGTGACGAATGTCGTGGTCCTCGACAATTCCGACGATAGCAATCAATAAGCAGATGCGGCAAAGCGGATATTGCGAAAGCTCGTAAATGTTCCGGCGCCGCACAAGGTGCGTTGATCGCCATAAAAGCTTCTTCTGCATTCTCCGACACTGGTGAGTTGCAGCAGAAGCTTTTATGATTTAAGAGTCTTGTTCCGAATGTGTTCCGATCATGAAGGTTCTTCTCGTCGAAGACGATCCTCACCAGGCAAAGTTCGTTTGCCAGGGCTTGCAAGAAGCCGGCCACGTAACGGATGTCGCGGACAATGGCAAAGACGGTTTATTTCTGGCAATCACTGAAAAATACGAGTTGATCATCATCGACCGGATGCTGCCCCAGGTCGATGGTCTTACCATTGTGCGTACCTTGCGTGCTTCCAAAATTGCTACGCCGGTATTGATTCTCAGCGCACTGGGCGATGTCGACGATCGCGTAGATGGCTTGCGTGCTGGCGGCGACGACTACCTGGTAAAGCCGTTCGCGATCGCCGAATTGATGGCGCGGATGGAAGCGCTGGAACGCCGCGCAAGACCATCGCAGGTGGAGGGCGATCAGACTTGTTTGCGCGTCGCCGATCTCGAACTGGATCTAATCAAACGCAGCGTAATGCGCTCGGGACGACACATCGATCTCAAACCGAAAGAGTTCCAGTTGCTCGAATATCTCATGCGCCATGCTCAGCAAGTGGTTACCCGCACGATGTTGCTGGAGGCCGTGTGGGATTACCACTTCGATCCGGCGACCAACGTGATCGACGTGCACATTTCCAATCTTCGCGCCAAACTCGACGAGAGCGGCGCATCGACCTTGATCCATACCATTCGCGGCGCGGGGTACCGTTTTGGCCTTGCGTTGG
>DASUGV010000351.1:0-2550 GCA_036273835.1 Rhodocyclaceae bacterium | reverse complement strand
GTTTTGCATGGCAATCGCACTTATCTGCTGCAGGACGAAAACGGCCAGATCATCGAAACGCATTCGATTTCCGCGGGGCTAGATTATCCGGGTGTCGGGCCCGAGCACGCGTGGCTCAAGGATATACATCGTGCCGAATATGTGAGCATTACCGACGATGAGGCGCTGCAGGCCTTCCATGATCTTTGCCATTATGAAGGCATCATTCCCGCGCTGGAGTCATCGCACGCATTGGCCTATGCCGCCAAGCTGGCACCGACTTTGCCAGCAGACAAGATACTGCTCGTGAATCTTTCCGGCCGGGGCGACAAGGATATGCATACCGTGGCTGAAAAGTCCGGTATCAAGTTTTGAATGAATATCTAACGAATGAAGATCCAGACGGATTCATGCACTTTGCATGAATCCTTCATCGAGAAAGATCCATGTCACGCATCAGTAAACGATTCCAGCGATTGAAGGCCGAAGGTCGACAGGCGCTGATACCTTTCATCACGGCCGGCGACCCGGATCTCGCGGCGACGGTTCCGCTCATGCACGCAATGGTCGAAGCGGGTGCCGACATTATCGAGCTCGGTGTCCCGTTCTCCGATCCGATGGCCGACGGCCCGACGATCCAGCGCGCATCAGAGCGTGCGCTCAAGCATGGTGTCTCGCTGCGCGACGTGTTGAGTGTCGTGAAGAAGTTCCGTGAAACGGACGGCGACACGGCAGTCGTGCTTATGGGCTATGCGAATCCGGTCGAAGCGATGGGCGCCGAAACATTCGTTGCCGCGGCGCGCGAATCGGGTGTCGATGGCGTGTTGATCGTCGACTATCCGCCGCAGGAATGCCAAGTGTTTTCCGCAACCATGAAAGCTGCGGGGCTTGATCCGATTTTTCTGCTTGCACCCACCTCCACCGAGGCGCGCTTTGCCGACGTGGCGAAAGCCGGCAGTGGCTACATCTATTACGTTTCGTTAAAAGGCGTGACCGGTGCGGGTCACCTAGATCTGGATGATGTCGCGCGCCGTATTCCGGCGATTCGCGACAAAGTCGGTATGCCGGTCGGTGTCGGTTTCGGCATCCGCGATGGTCAATCGGCACAGCGCGTTGCTTCAGTCGCCGATGCTGTTGTCATCGGTAGCCGCATCATCGAGGAAATCGAGCGTTCGCCGCGTGAGGAAGTGGCTACACGCGTCAAGGCGTTCCTGCAAACCATCCGTTCCGCCATGGACAGCAAGGCGATCGAAGGAGCGAAGACATGAGTTGGCTAACGAAATTACTGCCGCCTAAAATCAAGCGCGATCAGCCGATTCGTAAATCGATTCCGGAAGGTCTCTGGATCAAGTGCGAGGCCTGCGAAGCAGTGCTTTACCGCGCGGATATCGAAGCGAGCCAGTACGTTTGTCCGAAATGCGGACATCATAAACGTATTCGCGCGCGCCATCGTCTGGATTTGCTGCTGGATCCGGAAGGGCGCTTCGAAATTGGCTCAGAGGTTATTCCGCTCGACCCGCTCAAATTCAAGGACAGTCGCAAATATACCGAACGGCTTTCAGCTGCCAACGAAGATACCGGCGAGGCCGATGCGTTGATTGTGATGCAAGGCGCGGTGCGCAATGTACCGCTGGTGGTGGCAGTTTTCGAATTCGATTTTCTGGGTGGTTCGATGGGATCGGTCGTGGGCGAACGGTTTGTGCGTGGTGTCGCAGCGGCTGTAGAACAAAATTTGCCGTTCGTATGTTTCACCGCTACGGGCGGTGCGCGTATGCAAGAGGGATTATTTTCGCTATTGCAAATGGCCAAAACTTCCGCTGCAATTACCCTTTTGTCTTCGCGCCGATTGCCTTTCGTGACGGTATTGACCGATCCGACGATGGGGGGCGTATCCGCCAGTTTTGCTTTTCTTGGCGACGTGGTGATGGCCGAACCGGGTGCGTTGATTGGCTTCGCAGGACCGCGTGTGATCGAGCAGACGGTACGCGAGAAATTGCCGGAAGGTTTCCAGCGATCCGAATTTTTGCTTGAAAAGGGCGCAATCGACATGATCATCGACCGCCGTCAATTGCCCGAGCGATTGGCTCAGGTTCTCACGCTTCTCCGCAAACAGCCCGCGCTCTCGAATTAATGCAAATGTCATCCGGCGCGCTCCCCGGCACACTTGCCGAGTGGCTAGCCTACGTCGAGAAGCAGCATTCGCGGCCCATCGATCTTGGTTTGGATCGCGTTGCCAAAATCCGCGATGCCATGGGATTGCACCCGACGGCGGCGATCATCACCGTCGGCGGCACCAACGGCAAAGGTTCTACCTGCGCCATGCTGGAAGCGATGTTGCGCGCCGCCGGTTATGCCGTTGGTCTATACACTTCACCGCATTTATTGCGCTATGCCGAACGAGTACGGATTAATGGCCAAGAGGCCAGCGATGAAAGCTTGTGCGAAGCCTTCGCAGCGGTCGAGCGAGCACGCAGCGATACGCCTCTAACTTACTTTGAGTTCGGCACGCTGGCGGCAGTGCACTGCTTCATGCAACGCCCGCTGGACGCCATCATTCTCGAGGTCGGTTTG
>DASUGV010000350.1:0-2548 GCA_036273835.1 Rhodocyclaceae bacterium | reverse complement strand
ATTGCGCCGCAGTGGCCGAACCTAAAGCCGAGAGAAAAACGTTGAATTCGCCGCGGTGCACTTGGCCTGCTTGCACGGCCACGTAACGTTTGGGTCTTGCGCTGGAAGTCTGCGCAACAGCATTAACCATGTTGAGACAAGCTACCGCCGCGACGCTCGATAACGCGATGCGCACGATAAGACTACGCGAATTTTGGGCCGCAGATTTTCCGCGTGGGCATCCGACCTGGGTCGTCAATACGGCCTCCTCTGCATCCATCGGTGTTCCTTGGAAGCTATACAACCGCACACAATCGGCCTCGCTGTAGATGCACCGCAACATGAATCTTTCAGACTGTTGCGAAGCGTCCAGTATATAGTCCAACGCAGGTTCAATCAGTAATTCTCGCCTTACCGAATCGATGTTTTCGCAGCTCATTGATCAACGCCGCTTCAATGGTTAGTATGCGCGGAGCCTTGCCAGGCGGCGCCCCAATAGACTAGACGACTAGACGCGTGAAATCGATGCGCGACAGTGATTCGCAAACCGTGGAGAGAGTATGGACAACTCAAGCGTGAACAATCCAAGCGATGCCGGCATCCGCTCCGATCTGAAAGTGGTAGCGATTCTGGCGATAGTTTCGCTGCTGGTGCGCTTGCCCTTCTTTTTTGCCGCTGTCATAAACTGGGACGAGAGCAGCTCCATCCTGATGGCACAGTCCATCATCAACGGACATTTGCCCTATACCGAATTATGGAATGTGAAGCCTCCGCTGCTCTATTACATTTTTTCGTCTTTCATCGCGATTTTTGGGCCTACGATAGAAGCGGTCCGCTTGGGGGGCACGATCTGCGTGGCGCTCTGTGCCATCTGCGTTTATTTTTGTGCGAAGAAAATCTGGAGTTCCCGCGTCGGGCTTTTTGCGGGAATCATTTCTATTATTTTGATGACCACGATTGGTGGCAGTCAGTCCACCATGTCGGAGCATCTCGCGCTCGTGCCATTGCTCCTGTCTCTGGTCGTTCTGATTCGTGGAAAACTCACGCCCGGTAAGGCCGCTCTTGTCGGAGCGCTGCTGTCCGCGGCAGGAATGATTCGTCTCAATCTCGCCTTCGTGGCGGTAGCCGTCATGCTGCTGGTGCTATTTTCAAGCTCGATAAGAAACGGCTACGGCAGGATCGTGCTGCTGTTCTCTATTGCCATAAGCGGCTTGGCCGTCATTGCCGCCACGGCCGTTCCGCATCTTGTGACGGGAACGGCGGATCTCTGGCTATCGGCTGTTTTTCTCGCCCCGCTCTCTTATGCTTCGTCCCAGCATGGCCTGATCGGCTCGGCGCTCAGATTGCTGTTTTTCTTTATCCGGGCCGGTAGCGGATTGGGTCTCGTCGTGTTCCTGGCCGCACTGGTATTTCTAAAAGTTTCGTGGCGAAAATCTGGTGCCGATACGCCTACGAAGACTTCGATTACCGACATGGAACGTCTGGTGTTGATGACCTATTTCGCCAGCACAGCGTTGTCCATTTTATTTAGCGGCGGCGCATTTCAGCACTATCTGATTCAAGTCGCTCCGTTCATGGCCATGTTTGCTGCGGCAGTTCTCGTGCCGGCGTTCGAGCAACTTCAATCGCCAATGAAACGCCGGGCATGGGGCGCCATTGCCTGCATCATCGTGATCGCCTCACTCATTCCTGCCTTGATGGGATACAAGTCGATCGTCTATCACGCAGTCACTCACGAGACACTTAGAGACAGTCCCGAATATGCGATAGCGGACTACTTGCGCCAACATACGCGCCCCGGCGATGGCATTTACATGATGTCCGATCACATCGTGTATTGGTTTCTCGGCATGCCACCCATCGACAAGGCGGTAACGCATCCGTCGAACATCGCCAAAGAATACTTGCTCAAGCACATGCCGGGAGAACAAACCACGACCGCTCTAGCGCTGACCGACTTACTCTCGAAGGCGCCGCGCTACATCGTCAAGCCGGATAAATTCAACTACATGAATGCTCATCCCGATGCGCTAGATGTACTCTACGACGAGCTCGCTTCGTCATATGTGTTGGAAACGAGAATTTCGGGACGTCAGATTTACCGAAGGATTAAATAGACGCATGAGGGCACATATGCATTTAGCATATATGTGTTAAGCATTAACTATCCGCAATCTCTGAGGACAACGCCGCGAGCGAAGTTGTCCTCAGTTTTTCACTCCGCTCTCTTCCAATAGACGCCTCACCTCTTCCTCTGTCAGACCCTGCAATTCATTCAGCAGTTGGTCCACATCGGATTCGCTTTCCTGTTTCATCTGCTGCTGCACGACGATATAGGCCATGTCGGCAACAGTCGGCGCATCGAAAAGCGCGGCAAGCGGTATTTCTACTTGGAATGCATCCCTGATCCTGGAAGCAATTTGCGTTAGCAATAGCGAGTGTCCGCCCAGTTCGAAAAAATTGTCGCTCACGCTCACTCTGTCGATGCTCATCAATTCCATCCAAATTTCCGCCACATTCTGTTCGATGAAATTCCTGGGCGGCACAAACTCGCTCGCAACCTGAGAAG
>DASUGV010000349.1:0-2550 GCA_036273835.1 Rhodocyclaceae bacterium | reverse complement strand
ATGGCATATGTGACGCCGGTGCCGAGCAACGAGATTGGCACTCACGAAATTGAAGCGATGCGTCGCGCAATCATTGGTCAGTTCGATCAGTATGTAAAACTCAACAAGAAAATTCCTCCCGAAATTCTTACCTCGCTTGCGGGTATCGACGAGGCGGGTCGTTTAGCCGACACCATTGCCGCGCATTTACCGCTGAAGCTCGAGCAGAAGCAGGCTGTTCTCGAACTGTTCGATATCGGTCAGCGTCTTGAGCGGTTGTTGGCTCAGCTTGAAACCGAGCTCGACATCCTTCAAGTGGAGAAGCGCATCCGTGGCCGTGTCAAGCGCCAGATGGAAAAGAGTCAGCGCGAGTACTACTTGAACGAGCAGGTCAAAGCGATCCAGAAAGAATTGGGTGAAGGCGAAGACGGTGCAGATCTCGAAGAAATAGACAAGAAGATCAAGGCAGCGGGCCTATCCAAAGAGGCGCTGGCAAAGGCGCAGTCGGAAATGAAAAAGTTGCGCTTGATGTCGCCGATGTCTGCCGAAGCGACCGTGGTACGCAATTTCATCGAAACGCTCACCGGCCTGCCGTGGAAGAAGCGTTCGCGAATCAGCAAGGATTTGGCCGCTGCGCAAAAAGTGCTCGACAAGGATCACTACGGCCTCGACAAGGTGAAGGAACGCATCCTCGAATATCTTGCCGTCCAGCAACGCGTCGACAAACTCAAAGCGCCTATTTTGTGTTTGGTGGGACCGCCAGGCGTCGGCAAGACTTCGCTCGGGCAATCGATAGCGAAAGCGACCAATCGCAAGTTCGTGCGCATGTCGCTGGGTGGCGTGCGCGACGAAGCGGAAATTCGTGGTCACCGTCGTACCTATATTGGCTCGATGCCAGGCAAGATTTTGCAGAACATGACCAAGGTAGCCGTTAGAAATCCGCTGTTCCTGCTCGACGAAGTCGACAAGATGGGACAGGACTTCCGCGGCGATCCAAGCTCTGCGCTATTGGAGGTGCTCGACCCCGAGCAGAATTCCACGTTTGTCGATCACTACGTCGAAGTCGAATACGATCTTTCCGAAGTCATGTTCGTAGCGACAGCCAACTCACTGAATATTCCAGCGCCATTGCTCGATCGGATGGAGCTCATTCGTCTTGCCGGCTACACAGAGGAAGAGAAGGTCAACATTGCTCAGCGTTATCTGCTCACCAAGCAGCTCAAGAACAATGGCTTGAAGCGCGACGAGATTTCGGTGACTGAAGACGCGCTACGCGACATCATTCGCTTCTATACGCGAGAAGCGGGTGTGCGAAGTCTAGAACGCGAAATTTCCAAGATTTGCCGCAAGGTGGTCAAGGCGCTGGTACTCAGAAAACGCGAAAGCAAACTGGTGGTAAATGCCAAGAATCTCGATAAGTATCTTGGTGTGCGCCGCTATAACTACGGTGTCGCTGAGAAGGAAAATCAGATCGGCCAAGTCACGGGTTTGGCGTGGACGGAAGTGGGCGGAGAATTGCTGACCATCGAAGCAGTTGTATTGCCTGGCAAAGGCAAAATTGTGACGACTGGCAAATTGGGTGAAGTGATGCAAGAGTCCATTCAGGCTGCGCTATCGGTTGTGCGCAAGCGCGCTGCGCAGCTCGGCATCGATGTTGATTTCTACCAGAAGAGCGATATACACATTCACTTGCCCGAAGGCGCTACGCCCAAAGACGGACCTTCGGCCGGCGTCGGTATCGCAACGGCATTGGTGTCGGTACTGAGCGGTATTCCTGTGCGGTCCGATGTTGCCATGACAGGTGAAATTACCCTGCGCGGCGAAGTACTGCCAATCGGAGGACTCAAGGAAAAACTGCTTGCTGCCGTGCGTGGCGGTATTCAAAGAGCATTAATTCCGGAAGAAAATATCAAGGACCTCTCCGAGTTGCCGCCGGGAATCAAGGATCGTATCGAAATCATTCCAGTGCGCTGGATCGATCAAGTCATTCAACAGGCGCTCGAGCGCGTGCCAGAACCTTTACCGGAGAAAGCCGCTACGTCGGAGGTCTTGCCGGTTGCCAACCCAGACGAGACGCTCACTGTCAATGTATTGACGCACTAATATTCATAGTACGTGACGAGGTGTTTAACGGGCTCATCTTCGGATGAGCCCGTTTTGTTTATTGAATTGCTTCATAAAAACAACCGCATGGCGGAAATCGCTGCAAAGCCGCTTGACACAAGGTTTTTCAGCTTGTTATAAAACTTCCGCAGCCTCAAACTGCTCAATGCGCGCAAGCCGCATCGGCGCTTGATTGCACGGCATCCGTCTATCCAAGACCTGATAACACTGAGGGGGTTTAAGTGAACAAATCCGAACTGATCGAACATATCGCCAAACAAGCAGAAATTTCCAAAGCCGCTGCGGGTCGTTCTCTGGATGCGGCTGTTACCGCCATCAAAGCTTCGCTCAAGAAAGGCAATGACGTTACGCTCGTTGGCTTCGGTACATTCTCCGTGGGTAAACGCGCCGCACGTGTCGGCCGTAATCCCCGCACGGGCGATACCATCAAGATCAAGGCTGCTAAAG
>DASUGV010000348.1:0-3807 GCA_036273835.1 Rhodocyclaceae bacterium | reverse complement strand
GGTAATTCAAGCAGCGTTGGCGCATCGGCCAGTTGCTTTTTCCAGTAGTCGAGCAGCCGCTCCAGTTGTTCGTCGGTAAGCCGATCGTGTTGCATTCTGTCTCTTTCCGCAGCGTCCCAAGTCAAGCAATCTTCGCATTGTCAGCAAGATGCGCGGATGTTATAGGATCGACACGCCAAGGCCAAGCGCGAGAACTGGCTCGATGCGATATGAAGCGGAAATTGCGGACGGAATGCGGACGGAAGCAAAGCAGAACAACGACTCGGTTAGAACTCGCTGGACAAGGCCTCAATCGTACGTCAGCGTCTCAGGCTCTTGACGTATTCGCAGCGGAAATCGCGCAGCATGCCGTCTGCACAACGAAGCGATACTATGTTTTCGGCATAATCTTCGACGCGGCACCGGCCATAGCGCCGAACTTGCACCAACTCGCCACACCGGAAAGACAACGACGCCGAATCCCGCATGGTGAGGTGTGGAGCAGTCCATTTTGGTGGAAGCCCGCCGGCGATACGCAAGCAATTATCGCAGTGGCCGCATCGCGATGACGCGCGAGAATCGCCGAAGTACTCACATAGAGAATGCCAACGGCATTGCCCGCTTTGCGCATAGCTTTCCATGCGCGCAAGCGTTTTGCGATCGTGCTTGGCACGTTCGCGGTACGCCGCGATCTTTTTTTCGAAGGCGGCTTCGTCGAGGGAGTCGATGGCGACTTTGTAGTATCCGCTTGCATTAAGTGTCAGTATCTTGTGGTGCATAAGCAAGCGTAAAGCGATTTGCAATTTGCGATGCGCGACACTGTTTCCAAGCATGTCTTCGATATGCTTTTGCCGAATCTTCGGTTGCTTTACAGCAAGGTCTACGGCGGCGGCATAGATTCGCGCAATCTCTTTTGCGTCCGGATAGTGGCCTGAAAGAAAGTAGCGATGCATGCGTATGTCATTGACGTGATAGAGCATCACACAGCGGGCATCTTTGCCATCACGGCCGGCACGTCCTGACTCCTGAAAATAAGCTTCAAAGCTGTCAGGCATCTGCATATGAATCACGAAGCGGATATCAGGTCTATCGACATCCGTTCCGAATGCATTGGTCGCCACCATTGCGCGAGATTCGCCACTCATGAACATGCTTCGATTTTGTGCGCGCTGGGCAACGGATAATTTGTCGTGATAGAGCGCGACATGCTCGCCGGCTTGGCAAAGAACCTGATGAACTGCCCTGGCGGATTTTACGGTCGAGCAATAAATGATTCCCGCGCCCCGCGTTTCCGAGAGTACTTGCCTGAGCGCGGCGTGCCGTTCCGCTTCGTTGGTGATGTGTATGACGCTGTACTGAAGATTGTTGCGATAGAGACTATTACGCAGCAGTCGCATGCCTTTTGGCGCGAGGTGCTTGCCGATGTCTTCGATGACGTGATCCGTTGCCCCAGCGGTCAGCGCCAGCACACGCGGCTTGTCGAGGAGGCGGATGATGCGCGGAATTTCATGAAAGGCCGGGCTGAAATCGTGGCTCCGTTGCGAAATGCGATGTGCTTCGTCGACAATGACGAGATTGACAGTTGCCTGTTGCAAAGTTGTAAGGAATTCGCGGTCGATAAGACGCTCCGGTGTAGTGAAAATGAAGTTGCCACTTATTTCCGTTTCATCTTTCGTCGATGAAATAAGCGGCGAAACCACGACAGTCAAACCTGGCAAGCACTCGTCCCTGAGTTGGTGACACAAGGCTTGTACGGAGCCTGGCGGCAGGATGGCCAGAGTGTTGTGGCCGTCAAGGATACTGTCGATGACTTCGGCGTGTTCCGTGCCCGATACGCTGAAACTCGGCATGTGTTGGCGCTCAGGCTCAAATTCACGCGGTGCGCGATGAACGAGTGTACTTTCGGCGATTTGAAGATTCGGCATTTCGTTGTTTCAGCAAACGCCATGCCGACGTTAAAAAGGCGATGGCGGCAGGCGCGTTGCGTCACCGCCTGGAAAAATTTCAATGCCGCAGAAAAAATTGCATGTGTGAATTCATGCGACATCCATGCAAATGCGCAGAGCTTGGCACGGTATTCTTATTGCGCAGTTTGCTGACGCAAGAACTCGTTGCGCTTCATGTCGAGGTAAGCCGTGCGATCCACTTCGTGTAGCTGACGAGCGTATTGTTCGGTGGCGCTGAACCAGGTTTGCAGACGCTTTTCGAGTTGTTCTGCAGGCGGTGCGGAAACGGCGCTGAGATACGCATCGATAGCAAGGTAGTACCGCATAGTGTTGCGCTCCACGAGGCCGCGTATTCCACCGATGTATTCGTTCTGACCATTCTGCTTTTTGCCTACGACAGTGAATCCCACCTTGCCGCTTCCGATCGTGGCGAGATAAGCTTTCATGGCGATGCGCCCCGCAAAGCCGTAGGCAAACGAATAGGTGAGATGAATGAAAGTCTGCCTGTTGTTTATGGACACGGCCTCCATCGAGATGCGAAAGTTGCTGGTGCTCATCGGCCCCTTGTCTGCGTCGAGTTGCACACGGTAATAATCGGGGGTTGCGGCCGTCAGGTTGTAGTTGAACTGAACGCGATAGGCATCTTCAAGGGCCTGGTCGTGCTTGGTGCCAATATTGACCGCCAAGACAGTGCCGTTACGACTTGTCGTCGCGTGACAATATTTGGTATTGAGGTGCAGGATCAGCACATCGCACCAGTGCGCCGGACTATCGAGCGCGGTATTGACGACAGCGAATGGATAGTCGATCGACGCGTAGATATCGCCTTTCGAATTGCCGGACGATTCCATCGAATCGAGGTAGAGCGGGCGCTGGAACTGATTGCGATCGAGCTGCGCAGCCAACGCCGTATAGCGGGCACGCAATGATTCGGCGCCACTCGAGTCAATGACACTGGCATTGTCCGTTGCGGCGGCGCTTATGCTCATGCATAGCGCGCTTACGCCCGCAATGAGTCGCCAGTGCGCAAGAATCCGGTAGAAAATATGTAATCGCGTAAGCGCTGTCATCGCTTTTCAGAGAAGGCGTGCCCACAAGCGCGCACCGGCTTCCTTGATGCGTGCGCCAAGGCTGCGGTCGCGCCACTGATCGAGCGTGATCGGATTGGAAGCTTTGACGTCCTGCGCGAAGGCCGTCTCCATTTGCGTGCCGAACTCGGGGCCGAGGATGACGGCGTTGATTTCCTGGTTGTAGAGAAGACTGCGCCAATCGAGATTGGTCGACCCGACCGTCGACCAAACGCCGTCGATGACAGCAGTCTTGGCGTGCATGACAACGTTCTTGCGTTCGTAAATCTTGACGCCGGCGCGCAATAGTTCGTCGTAGAAGGAACGCGAAGCATAGAAAACCAGCGATGAATCGCTCTTGCTAGGCAACAACAGTTCGACGTCGACGCCGCGTTGGACGGCGTTTTTCAACGCTTCCAGAAGTTGCGGGTCCGGCACGAAATAGGCATTGGTCAAATACACGCGTGTTTCTGCATTGTCGATGGCTGAAATCAAAGCGGCATAGACGAGGCTGTACGGGTCGTCGGGCGAACTGCCAATGGCGCGAACGACGTCGCCGCCCTTTTTTTCGAGCTGCGGAAAGTAATTTCTTGGTGCGAGTGGCGCACCTTTCTGTTTTTCCCAGGTCGTCATGAAAAGCTTTTGAAACTCGCCTACTACCGGGCCTTCCATACGCAACTGGGTATCGCGCCAAGGTCCCCTGTTCGCCGCTTGGTCTCTTTGCTCGACTCTTTGTCTACTTCTAAACGATCCGCTCGAATACACACTGCTGATATTGATGCCGCCGACGAAGGCAATCTTTCCATCAACCACCA
>DASUGV010000347.1:0-4587 GCA_036273835.1 Rhodocyclaceae bacterium | reverse complement strand
GCATATCAACGGCGCATGAGTCCCGACAACCTCGTGCTGAAGAAACTGTTCGACCGCCAAGCATTTGGCCGTATTTACGCTGTCGATCTTGCATGCAAATTCTGGCGTGACCAGGCCTATTACGATAGCGGCGCCTATCGCGGCGGACTGGACATCGACGGCGGCGGCCCGTTCATTCAGCAAGCCAGCCACAACATCGATTTGTACATCTGGTTCTTCGGCATGCCGTCCAAAGTGGTCAGCATGATGGGCACCTTTGCGCACGATATCGAAGCGGAAGATCACGGCGCCGTATTATTCAAACATGACAACGGAATGATCGGTACTGTCGTCGCGTCGACAGCCGCACGACCTGGCTTCCCTGCGCGTCTGGAAGTGCATTGCGAGAAAGGCAGTTTCTCCACCATCGACGATCGCATCGCCATGTGGGCAATCGACGACATCGGGAATCCCGCACATGCCGTGCCCTCGAACACGGAGGACAGTTCAAAAAATGCGGCCATCTCGGACACATCGCGTCATGAAGCGATCATCCGGGATTTTGAAGCCGCCGTACGCGAGAAGCGCCAACCGCTCGCCGATGCCGCATCGGCCCGTCAGACCACGGAACTGATTCTGAAAATTTACGGCCGCATCTGATCGCGTTTTCACATGAATGCAAAAAACATACGTTTCCTGCTGGAACTCTTCATCAATCTTTTTCTGCCGTGGCTGGCCTATAAATTAGCGAAACCTTACTGGGGAGAACTGGGCGGACTGCTGGCATCGGCTGCGCCCCCAATGATGTGGAGTTTGCTGGAGTTGGCGAGATTCCGCCGTGTCGATGCATTGAGCATGCTCATTCTGAGCGGCATACTTCTTTCGTTGATTGGACTCGCGCTCGGCGGAGACCCAAAGCTTCTATTGGTACGGGAATCGCTGATTTCCGGACTGATTGGCGTCTTTTTTTTGCTCTCGCTTCTCACGCCCAAGCCGCTGATTTTCTATCTCGCCAAAGCGACGTTGGTGCGCGAACACGAAGATGGCCACACAATATTCGAAGAGTGGTGGCAAGAACCGCAATCCCGCCGCAGCATACGAACGATGACTGGCGTCTGGGGAGCGGGTCTCACCTTCGAAGCCTTGCTCAAATCATGGCTTGCGTGGCACTGGCCGACCGAGCGCTATCTCGCGATTGGTCCGGTGATCAGCTACGGACTCGTCGCCGTATTGTTGTTATGGACGCTGTGGTATCGCCGCCGGCTCACCAGGGAAGAAACATAGAACCGTGGCACAGTTCGAATTTATTTTTTGCATTCCCGGATGAACCCATCGCCACAACCAATAATGTCTTTAGCATATTCATTATTTCGTACTAATGACTTCCCGATAATATTCGCCTGCAACGCAAAGGCTCAAACATCAAACTCATTTGTCCGATTGGATTCGCTAACGCAGTGCGGGCGCACGTAGCGCGGTAAAATGCGGTTTTGATCGCTGATTGCGCCTGTGGAATTTCCTGACTCTCTGAATGCCGATCTTGCAACGCAACTCGATGAACTCGATGCCGCCAACCTGCGTCGCGTACGACGGATTGCCGACACGCCTTGCGGCCCGGAAATCGTCGTCGACGGCGTATCGATACTGGCCTTCGCCAGCAACGACTATCTCGGTCTGGCCAATCATCCCGAGTTGATTGCCGCCACCCAAGCCGGCGCCGCGCGTTGGGGCACCGGTGCCGGTGCCGCGCACCTGGTCAGCGGCCACAGCACGGTACACGAAGCGCTCGAAACACGCTTGGCTGCCTTCACCGGCATGCAAGCAGCACTCACATTCTCCACCGGCTACATGGCCAATATCGCCGTGATGCCTGCGTTGTTATCGCGCGGCGATGAAATCTTCGCCGACAAACTCAATCATGCGTCGCTCATCGATGGCGCATTGTTGGCACGTGCGGAATTGCATCGCTACCCACACGGGGATGTCGCAGCATTGGCGCGTTTGCTCGAACATTCTACTGCGCGGCGCAAACTGATCGTTACCGACAGCGTCTTCAGCATGGACGGTAATATCGCGCCGCTCGCCGAACTGCTTGCACTGGCTGAGCGTTATGACACATGGCTATTGGTCGATGACGCACATGGTTTCGGCATGCTGGGTCCGCGAGGTCGCGGCGCGCTCGCCGGAGCAGGCCTACAGTCATCGCGTCTGATTCTCATGGGCACGCTCGGCAAGGCTGCCGGCGTCGCAGGCGCTTTCGTTGCCGGCACGCAAACTCTTATCCACTGGCTGATGCAAAAATCCCGCGCCTATATCTTCACGACCGCCGCACCGCCGATGCTGGCCTGCGCGCTGTTGACCGCAATCGATTTGATCGAACAAGGCGACGCTCGTCGCGCGCACGTGGCAGCGCTCGTCGAACATTTGAAGAGCCACCTCGCGCTGGATCGATGGAAATTATTGCCATCGCGCACAGCCATACAACCGGTCGTGATCGGCGATAACGCGGAAGCGATAGCCGTGGCCCGCTCTCTTTTCGACGGCGGCATCTGGGTACCTGCCATCCGCCCGCCGACCGTACCGAAAGGCACGGCGCGTCTGCGCATATCGCTGACTGCGGCTCATACATTTGCGCAAGTCGAACGCCTCGCGCAAGCGCTGAATAACCTGGAAAAACCCTGCCTATGACACAGCCGATCGTGTTGCTGCATGGCTGGGGCTATACGCCGCACGTGTGGGATTCCTTTAGCCACCTATTGAGACGAGAAGGTGTCTGCACCGCGAATTTGCCGCCTTATGCAAAAAGCATTAGCGACTGGGCGGATGATCTGGCGCGCAGCATACCGGACGGTGCCGTGCTGGTTGGCTGGTCGCTCGGAGCCATGCTGGCACTCGAGATGGCCTCACGCCACCGGCATAAGATCAACCGGCTGATATTGATGAGCGCGACGCCCCGTTTCGTCAAAGGCGATGATTGGCCGCACGGACTGGATGCTGACACGGTACAAGAATTCCGCACCTCTTTCGCGCTCGATCCACTGCGCACGCTGGAACGCTTCGTCACTTTGCAGACTTTAGGCGGCAACGAACGCCATCGCATCTCACAAATGCTCAATGCAGCATTGGCGGATTCATCCGAAGTATCGCTGCAAGACGGACTGCAGTTACTCGCCGAAAGCGACGTGCGCAGGCACGTTCCTGTCGCCGGCCTGCCCTGTCTGCTTATACACGGCGCGCAGGATATGTTGATGCCGCTCACTGCTGCGCAATGGGTACATGAGCGATGGACCGATTGCCATCTGCATGTCATACCGGCAGCCGGACATGCTCCGTTCGTGTCTCATCCGGAATTGGTCGCGTCGCTCATTCGGAATTTTGTCGATGCAGCCTGAAAAACTTGCCATACGTAACGCGTTTGCGCGAGCGGTTCGCACTTACGATGCGGCCGCCGCCGTGCAGCGCCAGGTGGCCGATCGCTTACTGACAATGTGCGATGTCCACGCTTATGACGCCGTTCTCGATGCAGGTTGCGGCACCGGCTACGGCGCACACAAGCTGCTGGCAGCCCAACCTCATATCCAGTGCGTGGCATTCGATCTCGCGACTGAAATGGCGGCGCGTGCACGGACCAATGCAGTGTGTGGCGACATCGAAAAACTGCCATTTGCAAGCAACTGCTTTGACCTCTACTGGTCGAGTCTAGCGTGGCAGTGGATCGATCCGCCGCGAGCCATCGCGGAAGCCGCACGCGTCTTGCGTCCTGGAGGAACCTTGCGTGTCGCTACGTTGGGTCAGTACACTTTATGCGAGCTTGCTCATGCCTTCGCGCACATCGATCGGGCAATGCATGTGCGAACGTTTGCGCCGATACAAAACTATCCATATTGGCTGGCTGCGGCGGGGTTCACGCATTGCGAGATCGGTAACGAAAAAATAACTGTCTTTGCCGACGATTTGCGCGGTCTGCTGCACGAGATCAAAGCGCTCGGCGCACATGTCGTCGGTTCGTCCCGTCGTCGTGGGTTGCTTGGTCGCAATGCGTGGCGGCAACTCGAGGATCGATATGCTGAACTGCGTACGCCGCAAGGCCTACCTGCGACCTATGATGTCGTTTATCTGAGTGCCACTCGACTTCGATCATGACAAATAAATGCGAGTCCATGAAATCATCCGGTTATTTTCTGACCGGCACAGACACCGACATCGGCAAGACCTTCGTTGCGTGCGCGCTGCTGCACGCATGGCGACGGAAGGGTTTGCGCGTGGTGGGATATAAACCCGTCGCTGCCGGTGCGGAGAAAGTGAATGGCGAACTAGTCAACGACGATGCGCGCAGACTTCAAGCTGCCAGCAGCGACGGTTTCACACTCGCCCAAATTAATCCGGTGTGTTTGCCCGAAGCAGTCGCACCGCACATCGCGGCGGCACATGCGGGTAGAGAAATCGAATTCGATCTGATTTTGTCCGGTTATCGGTACCTTGCCACGGACAGCGACCGCGTGCTGGTCGAAGGCGTAGGCGGCTTTCGCGTGCCGCTGGGCGATGCGCACGACACCGCGGATATGGCACTGGCATTAAATCTTCCTGTCATACTGGTGGTTGGCATAC
>DASUGV010000346.1:0-3955 GCA_036273835.1 Rhodocyclaceae bacterium | reverse complement strand
CGTTCATTGCCCTGTTGCTTGGCTTTTTTTATTATCACGAGGTGCTGACGCTCGGCGAAGCAGGCACGCCGCTGCTGCCGCAATTGCGCCTGACCTTTGTCAAAGCCTTTGCGGCGCTCGCGCTTCTCACTGGCATTATCGCTTGGTGGCTAGTGCTGACGCACAAGAGCCGGCAAGTGGCGCAAGAAGAATCCAATCGCCAGACACATTTACTAATGCGCGAAATCGAATCGCACCGCCAGACAGACGAACAACTGCAAAAAGCCAAGCACGCCGCCGAGCAAGCCAATCAGGCCAAGAGCCGCTACATCACCGCCATCAGCCATGAACTGCGCACACCGCTCAACAGCATTCTCGGTTACGCGCAGATTCTCGATGGCGATCCGGCCATTCCGCCGCATCGTCATCAAGCGGTAAATGTCATTCGCCGCAGTGGCGACCATTTGCTGTCGTTGATCGAAGGCACGCTGGACATCGCCCGCATTGAAAGCGGCAAGTTCACGCTTGACATCAAGGCATGCGGATTTGCCGATGTCATGCAGCAGCTCGTGCGCATGTTCGAGTTGCAGACGCGCAGCAAGCGCATTGACTTCCGCTTCGAGCCGCATGGAGAATTGCCTGCAGTCGTGCGCGCCGACGAAAAGCGGCTGCGCCAGATTTTGATTAATCTGCTCGGCAACGCGGTCAAGTTCACGCAACAAGGCATTGTCGTATTTCGTCTGCGTTACGCGCGCGAGATGGCGGTATTCGAAATCGAGGATACCGGCCCCGGTATTGCAGCGGCTGAAATAGAACGCATCTTCGAACCGTTTTCGCGCGGCAGCGCCGCCCACAACGCCACCACTGGCGGTACTGGCCTGGGACTGACGATTGCCAAGATGCTAACGGATGTCATGGGCGGCGAGCTCAGCGTGCAAACCGCGCCCGGCGGCGGTACGCTGTTCAAAGTGCGTCTGTTTTTGCCGCAAGTTCATTCCACGCAGGCCTCACGCGAATTACCGCGCACCAAGCGCGTCGGCTATGCAGGCGAACGGCGCCGCATACTGATTGTGGATAACGAGCAGGTCGACCGCGAGATGTTGATTAGCGCGCTAGCGCCGCTCGGCTTCGAACTCGATCAAGTCGCGTCCGGCATCGAATGCCTGGAAGTATTGCCGCGTTTCCAGCCACATCTGATTTTCATGGATCTGGCCATGCCAGGCATCGATGGCTGGGAGACCATCCGGCGCATCCGCGCCCGCCAGCTTGCCGGACAAGTAGTCAGTGCGCACATCGCCATCATATCGGCCAATGCCTTCGACAAAGAACTGGATAATGACGCTGGCATTCCGCCGGAAGACTTCATTCTGAAACCAGTCAGGGTTGCCGATCTGCTCGACTGGATCGGCTGGCGCCTCGGCCTGGAATGGCAGGACGCCGGCCTCCAGACCGCTCCGGTACAACTTTCCATGCAGACAGGGTTGCCTCCGCGCGCCCAGCTGGATGCACTCGACGCGCAAGTCAAGATGGGATATGTCCGTGGCATACACGCCACACTCGACGAAATTGCGGCGCTCGATCCGGCTTATGGTGGTTACGTACAAGCGATGCGCGACCTCGTGCGACGCTTCCAGCTCGATGCGATGAGCGAAATCCTGCGAGGCAATCTGCATGCCGACTCTTGACCGCAGCAGCGCGGACATCGTGCTGATCGTCGACGACGTGCCGGACAATCTGTCCATGCTGCACGATGCGCTGGACGAATCGGGCTATACGGTACTCGTTGCCACCAACGGCGAAAGCGCCCTGCAACGCGCGCGCCACAGTCTGCCGGACGTTATTCTGCTGGACGCCATGATGCCCGGCATGGATGGCTTTGAAGTCTCGCGCCGGCTCAAGGCCGACTTTTCAACGCAGCACATTCCCATCATCTTCATGACGGGGCTCACGGAGACGGAACATGTCGTCACCGCATTTAATGCAGGTGGCATAGACTATGTCACCAAGCCGATCCGTCCGCGCGAAGTCATCGCCCGCATTGCCACTCACTTGAAGAGTGCCAAGCTCATGACGCAAGCGCGCAGCGCGCTCGACGCGTTCGGACAAGCCACACTCGCAGTACGCCCCGACAGCGGTCGCATGACCTGGCAGACACCACTCGCGCGCCATTTGCTTGGTGAATACTTTGGCGCTTCCGACGACACCACACCTTCGCCACTCGTTGCATGGTTATCTAATACGATCGCACGCAAAGTTACGCCGGGCCAGGAGGTCACCCCACTCATCATCGCTCACGCGGCGCGCCGATTGATATTTGAATTGCATAGCCAAACGGGCGACGGCGAATGGCTGCTGGTGCTGCGCGAGGAATCCGATACCGCGATCGTCGAGTCCCTGATGGCCGCCTTCGGGCTTACGCAAAAGGAGGCGGAGGTTCTCCATTGGGTGACGAAAGGGAAAACCAATAAGGATATTGGCGACATTCTAGGCAGCAGCCCGCGCACTGTGCATAAGCATCTGGAACACGTTTTCGAAAAGCTCGGAGTAGAAACACGCACAGCGGCCGCGGCCTCGGCAATGAACAAGGTCAGAATGACGCAATCGGGAGGCGAAGGCTGAAAATTCTTCGCATGGGTAAAACGACGAGCAGCTTCGACACTACGAAAAAAATCCCCTTCGCATGAAGGGGACACAAGAGACAATAAGACAAGGAAAAACACCTCGCGTGTTGAGCGAGAGGCGTAGTACATTGGCATTATTACATGCAAATTAATCCGGATCGCCAGCGACCCAATCCGATGCCGCAACAACTTGTATATACGGATCGGTAGCAATCACGGGGGCGTTCATTACGACCGAGCATGACGCGGCGGTGGCGGAGCATTTGTATTCAACGATGTTATAGGGATTGGGCGTCAGCACCCAAAGATAAGATCTAAAAAAGCCATTGAATGGCGCGTCTGAAGTCGCCGCCGCGATCGCCGAGCTCAGGCCAGCACGTATGACCGTGCCGGGATTGCTGGTGCCGGTGCTCGAACCCTCATGCACCATCACGACATTGTTGTCGCCGAAGGTCACGCTGCGCGGAAACAGCATGAAAACGTCATTAAATTCCTCCTGTGCTCCAACTGCGAGGCCCTTTATATCGGTAAAAGTAAAAGAGGCAGGTCCATACTGCGTACCGCTACGCATGAAAACTGAGGTCGTCGTAACGTTCTCCTGGTTCGTCATTGTCCCAGGTATAAAACGAGCAAGATAAGCGGATGAATGACCACCGGTATAAGAATCGACCGTACCGACAATAGGACCATATTGACGATCGATTACCGGCGTGGTGGGCGCACCTGAAGAGATGTGATAAACAGTCCTCAAGCCGGTGCCCGGCGTATTGGTTGTGACGTAATCGCCGCTAACTGCAACGACGCCCTTTGCGCTGAAAGCAGTCAACTCTTGCCAGGAAGAACCGCTCAACCATTGGAAGAGCTTACCGCCCGTTGCCTTGTAGACGTTGTTGGCACCGGTCAAGTTTACGTTGTTGCGTCCGACGGTTAATTGCGTCGGGCTGGTCAGCCCCGCATCTACACCGGCATTTATCCAAGTAGAGCCAGGATTAAAGGGGTCGACTTTTATCCAAGTTTGGCCATTGGGATACACTTCGAAAAGCATATTGCCACCGGCTTGAATGAACTTGATGTTGTCATCTTCATCGACCTCCTGCCATGCTTCGTCACAAGGGTCGGGAGCCCCCGCATTCGCACCTCCGCACAGGGATCGTCCCATTACCGTCCCGGAACTTCGCAAGGCGAAGGCGTTCGCGTTGCTGTAGTCGGATGCTGCTTGCGCTGCTTGCGCTGCAAAACCGATTGATAGGGCCATTGCTGCGCCCATGATCATTTCATTTTTGAAAACTCTCATTTTGCATCTCCTTTATTATGTCAAGAGTGGCTGCCTCACGCCTTGACGTTGTCATAGATAC
>DASUGV010000345.1:0-3187 GCA_036273835.1 Rhodocyclaceae bacterium | reverse complement strand
ATTTCGCCGCATCGTTCCACCGCTTGGAGGTATCGATCTCTCGCCGCTGTTGCTGCTGCTTGTCATCCAGATATTGATATTCGTCATCAATTCCCTGCACGGCAATTTTCTTCCTATGCTGTTCGCATGAGTTGACTCTATGAGTTGGCTGCGTCAGGCAACGCATGATTCCATCATGCTTACTTTGCATGTCCAGCCCGGCGCTAAACGCACGGAATTTGTCGGCTTGCATGGTGAATCACTCAAACTACGTCTTGCCGCGCCGCCCGTGGATGGGAAAGCCAACGCATGTCTGATTGTTTTTCTCTCAGAATTTTTCAAGGTCGGCAGGAGCGATGTCACGCTCGTGAGCGGTGAAGCAAGCCGCCATAAAGTTGTCCGGATAATACGGCCAGACAGCGATGCGCTATCCGCCCTGTTATCTGAATGGAATAAAAGCTAAGCGGCTTCCACGCGATTCTTGCCGGCCCGCTTGGCGCGATACATGGCCTTGTCGGCGCGGTCTATGGCAACCTGTGCTTCTTCTCCGGCGATGAACTGGGTGACGCCGGCACTGAAGGTGATCAGAAGCTTCTGGTTGTCATGCAGGAAAAAACGTTTGGTCAGTTCGCGTTGCAGCCGTGTCAGCGTCGTGGTTGCGCCTTCGACCAGCGTATCGGGCAGTAGCACGACAAATTCTTCACCACCGTAACGGCCGCAGGAGTCTTGCGGCCGTAAATTTTCACGTATGACAACGGCAAGGTGCTTAAGCGCATCGTCGCCGGTCGCATGACCAAACGTGTCGTTCAAGCGTTTGAAATCGTCCACATCCAGCAATGCCACGCAGAGTGTTGTCTTGCGGCGCTTCATGCGAGCTATTTCGCGCGCCATCATTTCTTCCAGACCCTTGCGATTGAGCGCGCCAGTCAACGGATCGTGCCGCACCATCGCGCTGGCTTGTTCCAGTTCGTTCTCCAGGCGGGCGATCTCGCGGTTTGCCTGATCGACCGTGGCACGCAGCGACTGCAATTCTTCCTTCGAGCGGCGGGCGCTGTCCTCGACAACGCGGGTTTCCTTGACGACTTCGCCGATCAGCACGGATAGCTCGTCTATGCTGGATGCATGAGTCACCTTGTCGGCAAATGCCGCCATCTTGCTGTGATATGTGCCGGTCGATTCGGATAGCTCGCCTAGGCGGTCGATGAAGTGCGCGAGCATGTCGCGCAGGCGGTTTTGCGCTTCCGACAGGCTGTGCTTGAGGGTGCCTTGTTTGTAGATGACATCGCGCAGCCGCTCACCCAACTCTTCGAGCACTTTCTTGTCGAGTGGGCGAGAGAACAGTTCGAGCAACACCGACATCTGCCCTTGTATCCATTTGTCATCGACGATCAGTTCGCTGATGTTCTCGACAATCAGATGCAGCAAATTCAGCAAGGCCTGGCGAATGTAGCTCTGGTCCTGCGCGACCCACTCCACCTTGTACGAAAATTCCTTCAGTTGCTTCTCGAATTTTGCTTCTTCACCCGCGATCGGATTGCGTATGATTTTCGCCAGCACGCTTGCTTGCTTGGATAGCTCGGGCGTTTCGATCAGCAGCATGCCGATGGCGCCTTCCAATACTTGTGCCAGCAGATTGCGCCAGGCTTGCGATGTGTTGTCGCCGATTGTCGCGGCATCTGCCTCTGCATCAGGGCCGCTTGCCAGCAGTTCGCTGGCGGCTGCGTTGGGTAATTGAATCCAGCCTTTGACGAGACCGTGCAAGCGCGAATGGAGTAAATTGACGTCGTTGGCGCTGCTTGAAAGGACATGCTCGAGCGCTTCCTGTTTGCGCACGCTGTTGAGCCCCGATTGCCGCCGTTCGAGTTGCGCCACGAGATCGCGAATCAGACTGGCCCATGGCGGAGCGTCGCTCGTTTGTTCGGCGAGTAGTTCAGTGAGCTGGCTCTTGAACGTCTGCCAGTTATGCCCGGCGAGCGCAGCGTCAAAACGCTTTGCCAGTCGGATCTGCTGCGCCGTGTCGCGTGGCAGAGTGCTTGCGATCAGCTTGAGCTGGCGTTCCGGGAAAGCCTCTTCCGCCTGAGTCCCGGCAATCTTGTAGTAGAACTCGGCGAAATGTTCCGGTGTGGGCTGAAAGCGTTGGGTAGCGAGCTGACGCAGGACTTCGCGTGCAATTTCCGAGGGCGAATTAAATTCGGGCATAGGGACTCAGCGAATACAACCGATGACGGACAGCATGCGCATATATGACAAAGTCATTATGCGCTTTATTCAACCAATTCATGCTTCAGGCCGTAGTGCGTTAGTTCGGCGTTGTTGCGCAATTTCATTTTTTCCAGCAGCCGCGCGCGATAAACGCTGACGGTTTTGACGCTGAGGTTGAGCTGTTCGGCGATCTGCGTGAGTGTCTTGCCCGAAGAAATCATGCACAGCGTTTGGTACTCGCGATCGGAGAGCTTTTCGTGCGGCGGACGATCATCGTCTTCACCGATTGCATTGGCCAATTCTTCGGCGACCGCCGCACTGACATATTTCTTTCCGCTGGCAACCTGGCGGATCGCCGTCACCAATTGTTCGGGTGCGCCTTGTTTGGATAGATAGCCGGCGGCGCCCGCCCGCAACGCGCGCACCGCATATTGTTCTTCAGGATGCATACTCAGAATCAGCACCGGCAATTTGGGGAATTCCTTCTTGACCAACTTGAGCGTATCGATACCGTTGCGATCCGGCATGGATACATCCATTAGCACAACGTCATAATGCCCCGTGCGCAAAATTTGCAAGGCGCGTACGCCGCCATCAGCCTCGGCGACGACTTCCAGGTCTTCCGTTTCGGAGAGAATTTGTTTGAGTCCATGCCGCACGATGGCATGGTCGTCGGCAATCAGTACTTGGATCTTTTCGCTCATGCCGTCAACCTATATTTCCAACGGTGGATTGTCCATTCGAAATAGCGGGCAAGTCTCGCCCTATATCGCTGCGAAATATGCTGGCAGATGAATTGTAGGCGAGATTGAGTGGCGCGCGCATCACGACCATCGTGCCACGCGGACTGCGCGATTGGATATGCATGGTACCGCCTAGGCTATTGAGCCGTTCGCGAATGCTATGCAGGCCGAAAGATTGCGGCTTCACCAGATCGCCGCTGGCTACGCCGCGTCCGTCGTCGCTGACTTCGAGCACGATATCGTCAGCTTCCTGCATCAGTCGC
>DASUGV010000344.1:0-2001 GCA_036273835.1 Rhodocyclaceae bacterium | reverse complement strand
GGTGGCTCGACGGCCGCGGCCATCGTCGTTGGTTACTTGTATGGCCGCGAAAAGCGCGTCTGGTGCAAATATCTATGCCCGGTCAACGGCGTATTCGGTCTTCTCGGCAAGCTGGCGCCTGTTCATTTCAAAGTGGACGCGGCAGCGTGGCGCAATACCTATCACCATGCGATTCCCATCCGGGCCGTGAATTGCGCACCGCTGGTGCCTTTGCGCAAGATGCAGGGTGCAAGCGATTGTCATATGTGCGGTCGATGCAGCGGACATCGCGATGCCATTGCGTTAAGCACGCGCGCGCCCAATCATGAAATCGTGAACCTGGGTGGTCAGTCAGCCACCGGCTGGCAAGCCGCGCTCATTCTGTTCGGCTTGCTGGGCATGGCCATCGGCGCATTCCAGTGGACGGTGAATCCGCACATGGTCGAGGTAAAGCAGGCGATTGCGACCTGGCTTATCGACCGGAACATCATGTGGCCCCTGGCCGAAAACGCGCCGTGGTGGGTACTGACCAATTACCCGGATCAGCGCGATGTCTTTTCATGGCTCGATGGCACGCTGGTCTTAGGCTACATCCTGGGTGCCAGCGCCGTTCTTGGTTCCGCTCTTTCAGCAATCGTGGGTGCGGCGAGTCGGGTCACGGGAGCATGGCAACGTCAGCGCTTCTACCATTTATGCCAAGCGCTTATTCCACTCGCAGGTTGCGGGGTATTCCTGGGCTTGTCCGCGCTGACGATCAATCTCCTGAAGAATGAAAGCGTGCCCGTGTCCTGGGCCAACGATGCGCGTTTTTTCATGCTCGCCGCGAGCAGCCTTTGGTCTGTATGGCTTGCCGCACGTATTCTGCGTCTGCAATGCTCAAGCATGGCGCGCCAATTTACCGCGCTACTGCTATTCGCAGCGGCGGTCGTCGTGGTCGATTACAACTGGTGGTTACGGTTCTGGGTCTGGTAGCCATTGCGCCGACACGTGGTGTGGCTGCGTAGAGGATCTACGCTTTCGCGATCAGGTGCAGAGCGAGCAGTCATACCTGACGTAGGCATTCTGCCGCAGCTTGCCCGGCTGCTTCGCGACGCGCTATATTCTGTATATATGACAGAGGAATATGTAACGCCGTGGGAAACACGGCGAAAAAAGGAATTCAATTGCCCAGCGTTTTTTGGGGCAACTTTTCAATGTCCGCCTGCATCCGATTGGCTGTCGAAGATCGCACCATCAATTGCGGCTCCAGCACGATGTCTTCCGTTGAACCTTGCTGCAAGATAGCCTGCAATAATTTCTGCATGGCGATTTCGCCCTGCTCTCGGCCGCGAAGGTCTACGGTGGTCAATGACGGGTACATAAAGCGGGCCACCGAGATATTGTCGAAGCCGGCAACCGCGACGTCGTCGGGTATGCGCAAGCCGAGCGATTGCGCGCCGTGCATCAGTCCCATCGCCAGCAGATCGTTTCTGCAGACGACGGCTTCGGGGCGCGATCCTCCGAGCAGCATGGCCGATGCCGCTTGCTCACCTGCTTCCAGCGTGGGGGCGTTCGCCGTGAATCGACTCGGCGCAAGGCCGCCTTCGGCTAGCGCGGCTGCCAAGCCCTCGTAATTCGTGATGTCGCTGGGCAGCCCCAGGAAAGCAACGCGTCGTCGTCCCGTCTTGAGCAGGTGCTCGCCCAGCAAATAGCCACCTCGATAAACGTTGGTCCGTACGGTAGTGAGCGGGTGCTGTGTCTTTCGCGCCATCAATACGATCGGCTTGCCCAGTTCAAGCAGCCAGCCGCAGGATTCGTCGGGCGTGCGCGACGAGATGATGAATCCATCGACGCGTCGCGATATGGGCGCCAACATGCTGCGTTCGTTTGCCATGTTTTCCTGCAGATCGATGAGCAGCAGGGTGTATTCATTCTTTAAGGCAACGTGGCTGGCGCCTTTGAAATATTGCATGAACCGCGGATTGTCCGCATCCTGAACCGCCAGCGCGATCGCGCGTGTTTGCCCGGTAGGAATCAAACTAC
>DASUGV010000343.1:0-5010 GCA_036273835.1 Rhodocyclaceae bacterium | reverse complement strand
ACGTGATAGGGATGGTTTCCCGCTGCGCCCATATCGAGGCGCGTCGGCGACGTGTCGCCATGTTCGATGCGCGCGAGCGCTTCGGATAAATCGGCGCCCAGAGAGGAGACCAAGCCGCGCCCGGCGATATACGCGGATGTCATGGCCGATGCGCAGCCAGGCGTGGTGACAGATATTTCGCCAAATCGACGAGCGATGTCATCGCGCGGCGTGTTTCTTTGCTATCGGCCATGCGAACGCCATATTTTTTCTGGATGGCCATCGAAATCTGCAAGGCATCGAGCGAATCCAGCGCGAGGCGCGATTGATGGCCGAACAATACCTCGCTTGCGTCCAAGCCGCCTGCGGGTTCGACTTTCTCCGTGGCATCCAGGATGAGCGTTTTGAGTTCGGAAACGAAGTCGGTCATGAACTATTTTGAATACGAATTCGCTTATGAAACATCCAGACCGCAATGCTCAGCATCGCTGCGGCGAAAAGGATCAGGCGTAGAACCTGCGGCAATATTTCGGCGATGCCGCTATCGCGCAACAACACGCTCATCAAACCTTCCAGCCCCCAGTTCATCGGCGACCATTCGGCCAGCCGCTGCATGAACAGCGGCATGACGAATTTGGGCACCATGATGCCGCCGATCGCGGCCATCAACACATTGATGATGGGTCCGACGGAAGAGGATTGGGCGTGAGTACGCACGACGCAGGCCACAGCTAACGCCAGGCTCACCGACGCCAAGCTGACCGCAAATAGAATCAGTAAGAGTGCATCCCAATGCACGCTCGTGAGCGATAACCCGCTTTCGCCCAGCAGCGGCATCAACCACACGCCGACTGCCATCATCATGATGGCCTGCAGCGCATTGACCAGTAAATACGGAAGTGCCTTGGCGGCAATTTGTATGCCATTGGGAACACCAAGACTATGCAAGCGCGACAGCGTGCCGCAACTTCTCTCTTGCACGAACAGATTGGCCATCGCAGCGACGACGAAGAACATGCCGAAGATCAACCATGCGGGAACGTTGTGCTGCACGGCGCTGGGACGTATGGTGGTAGCCAGCCGTTCGGCCGAGACAAAACGCTGGATGGAGGCCGCACCGGGCGGGACCAGACCCATGAAACGTTCGAGCAGAGCGTTGGCGCGCAGCTCGCCAGTCAGCGCCGCGAGTTGCGCCGCGGTGCTGCCGAACAGGCCGGTGTCGGTGCCGGGTTCGGCAATCAGGCGAATCTTGACGTTCTGCGGCGCCCGCGGCAGCGACAACGCCTCGGAAAAACCCGGTTCAATGACGATGACATATTTCAACTCGCTGTTTCTAAGCGAGGTTCGCCAATCCGCAGGCAGAACTTGCGGTTGACCGCGCTGCTCGATCCAGCGCTTCATGAATTCCTGCGCTGCATCGCCCCGGTCGTATTGTTCGATGGCATAGGCGATGGTCTTGAGTGGCGGATTGTAAACGTCCTTCAATGCCAATGACATGATGATGACGAACAGCAGCGGCATCATGAACAAGGTCGCTACGCCGTGCATGTCGCGGCTGAGTACGAGCAGTTCCTTCTTGACGAGCGCGAATAGCATCAGGTGTCTCGCAGCGAACGCTGAGTCAGCGACATGAATAATTGCTCCAGATTGTAGTGCCCGAATTTGGCGTGCCGTATGCGGCCGCCAGCCGCTTCGACTGCGGCTAGTACTGGCCCTGGCGTTTGTCCCGGGTTTAGCGTGACAATGCAATTGTCATGCTGGCTGCGCAGTGCTCCAAAAGACGCCAGCAGATCGGCGAGTTTTGAATGGTCGATCTCGTCGACGGACAATTGCAATTGCGCGGCGCCTTCATCCAGTAACGCTGCCAGTGTGCCGTCGCGCAAGACTTTGCCATGGTCGAGGATCACTACGCGGTCGGCAATGGCTTCGATCTCCTCCATGTAGTGCGAGGTGTAGATCACCGCGGCGCCCTTGTCGGCGAGCGTCTTGACGGCATCCAGAATGAATGCGCGCGATTGCGGATCGACGCCGACGGTGGCTTCGTCGAACAGAATCAGTTCGGGTTCCGGCAACAAGGCGATGGCCAGATTGAGCCGCCGCTTCAGGCCGCCTGAAAGGTGTTCGGCACGCGCTGTCGCAAAGCGTTCCAGTTGCGCGAAGGCGATGCACGCGGCGACACGTTGCCGTATCTTGCTTTTGCCGATACGGCCTGCCGCTGCGAAGCATTGCAGATTCTCCTCCACTGTGAGCATTGGATAGAACGCATAGTCCTGCGGTGCGACCGCGATGCGCGCCGGTGTGTGTTTGCGTACATGAGCCAACGCTTCGCCATTGATGGAGATATCGCCTTCCTGTATCGGCAACAAACCCGAGAGATGCGAAATGAAAGTGGTTTTCCCCGCGCCGTTGGGTCCCAGCAAACCCAATACCTGACCGCGTGCCGCGGTGAGCGATACGCCGGAGAGCGCGGCTTGCGGCGCATCGCGATAACGATAGACGAGATTCCTTATTGCTAGCATCAGGCGACCGCGCTTTGCAAATCGCGGAAGAATGCCTCTTCCTGTTTTGCCTGCTCGCGCAGAAGTTGCGCCAGCACGCCCGGATCGAACGGTTCGCGGCTTTTGATCATGCGTGCGGCGCGGAGCGCAAAGGAACGCCAGTTGTCTCCGATTTCCATCAAGCGCTCTGAAAATGCCGATAGCATTTTCAGGGACTCGTGTCCCGCTGCCTCCTGCAGGAAGGCGGCATAAAGAAAACGGAAACCGGCGCCGCCCGTGCCGATTTCCTCTTGCATGCGCACGATATGACCGATGAATTGAGCGCTTGCCGGATTGACGGCATCAGCTGACTTGGCTGTGCTTAGACTTTCCACTTTATTGGCCAGCATGCGCATGCCACGTACGCCGGCGATGGGCACAGGCGCCAGCATGCTGCGCACGTTTTTCTTTATGGCGGCACGGATGGCTTGCACGGTGATTTCCTTACGACCGATGTGTTCGGGAAAATACAGCAGTCCTTTCGGAGCAAGCAGCCCCTTGGCAAAACGCGCGCGCGACAAATCGGCATCGGTACATCGCACAGGTTCTTCGAATACTGGATCGCTGATCAGATATTCGTGCTGTTCTTTGCCATAGACCAGCAGATTATGCGCGTTGAAGTGAAAGCGCATGTCTTCTGGAAAATACGGCAGCCAATACACCGAAGTTTGCAGACCCACGACGCGACCTTCGGCCAGAAGCGCATCGAGACGTTCCTGCCCCGCTTGGGGTGAACGGAAAGTTTCGAAGCGGAACCGCGCGGCAAAAATTTTCGACAGCCCTTTGATGATCGCTTTGGGCGGCATGCGATAGGCAATCAGCGGCATGCCTTGTAGTTTAACGAAAGGCAGATAGACAAAGGACAGTGCGGATGCCAATCCGAATGCCATGGCTTCGGAGATCGGCAGATCGTGGTGGCAGAACAGGGTGGAGATGGCGCCGCTTTCGCAGTGCGCTGCATGGCGATGTTGGAAAGCGGCATTCATGGCAATTGCTTCAATTCCGCAACGGATATGCCCAATGCATTGGCATAGCGGTTCAATGTCAAAATGGGCAGCTGTGTAAAGATCGTTGGCCGCAGATGGCGTTTGATGCGCCAGCGCCAGACGCCGCTGGTTTGAGCCAGTAATGCTACATCCATTCTTTTGGCATAAATCCAGAACTCCAGCGGCGAACTGACGCCGGCAAGCACGCGTGCGCGTGCCGCTTCGGCTTGCTCGCGCAGTGCGTCGACCGCCTGGGTGGTGACGATCTCCTCGGCCTCCCAACCTGCCGACGGCACGACCACAATGCTGCCCTGCGCGTCTTTGGCATACACCGCCTTGCGCTGTCCGCCGAGCGTGCGATTCCCCTCCTGCGGGACTGCACTCTCTTCCATCAGACTGCTTCCATGAAGATGAAACCGCTGGAAAAGCGCCCGCTCTCCGGAATGAACATCAGCAGCGTTTGCCCTTTTTCGATGCGTCCGGAACGGAATAATTCATCCAGCATAATGAAGGGAGATGCCGAACCGGTGTTGCCTTTGGTGGCCAGATTGGAGAACCAGCGTTCGCGCGGAATCGGAAAACCAATTTCGTCCAGGCAGTGCTCGATGGGCGCGGCGAAATAGTGAGATGACATATGAGGCAAAAACCAGTCGATGCGTTCCGGACGCAAGCCGCGCTTCGCCATTACGCGTGCGAGCGGCTTGCCCAATGTGGCGCCGACGATGTGCTCGTTCAGCAGACGCACATCTTGTTTGATGGCAAAAACGGATTTCGCGCCCCATTCGTTTGCCGGATAACGCAGCCAGCCGGTGAGGGAGTTGTCCGAGTTTTTCTCAGCGCCGGAATACATGCAGGCCGGCAATTCGTGCGCGGCGGATGACAGGTCGATCCAGTCGACGCGAAGCGAGAGCGGCCCACGCGCTGTGTTTTCAAGCAGCACTGCGCCGGCTCCGTCCGACAGCATCCAGCGCAAAAAATCTTTTTCGAATGCGAGTTCTGGTCGTGTTTCCAGTGCCTGAAGTTTGTGTTCGGCTTCGGCCTGAAAATGACGTGCGAGTAAAAGTGGCGAAGCTAGTTCGGAACCTGTGGCGATCGCGCGTCGCGCCTCACCCGCGCGCACCGACAGCCATGCGTGTTTGAAAGCCGCTGCGCCGGCCAGACAGATGCCCGCGCACGATATGGCTTCCAAGTGCGGCCAGCCGAGTTCGCCGTGCACCATGACAGCGTGATTGGGCATGAGTTGGTCGGGCAGCGAAGTGCCGGTCGCAAGACAATCGACCGTACCGACGTCGCCGAGCGCACGAATCGCAGATGCGGTGAGCTGTGCGTTGTTCATCGCCGGTTCGCCGGTAGCCCGGTCGATCGCGTAGTGCCGCGACTGAATGCCGTTGCTGCGCAAGACAAGACGGCGCGCCCGCGAAGGCTTACCGCCGATCATGCCCAGCACGTTTTCGATTTCATCGTTGCCGATGGGCTCGAACGGCAGAAAGGCGGCGGTACGCGTGAGG
>DASUGV010000342.1:0-5436 GCA_036273835.1 Rhodocyclaceae bacterium | reverse complement strand
CAGGCGCAGCATCCGCGGGTGCGCAATGTCGTACTCGCCAGCGACCTGGCGCGCCATGCTGCCAATGGTTGGCAGGATCCTGCGTTGCCCGACGACTACAAGGCGATTGCCGATCTCTTGCACCTCAGTGTGGAAAATACTTTACAGCGCCTCGATGTACCTCAAGAATATTGGCCGCTGGAACTGGTGCCCGGCCAACCGTAAAATATAACAAATGCATATTTAATTTGCATATACTAAGATGGTCCGATTCCCCATAGGGAGGTAACTCATGAGCGGTTTGATTCTGCTGGGCATCGTCGTTGCTGCTTTCATCTACGGCATCATGCTGTACAACGGCTTGGTCAATTTGAAGCATGGCGTTGCAAGATCGTGGGCCAACATCGATGTGCTACTCAAACAGCGGCACGATGAAATACCCAAACTCGTCGAGGTCTGCCGGCAATATCAGCAATTCGAACAGGCCACCCTGGAGCGCGTCATCGCCGCACGCTCGCGCGTCTCCTCCGCGCGCGAAAAGCAAGACATGAATGCGCTCGGCAATGCCGAAGCGGATCTGCGTACGGGCGTAGGACAAATCTTCGCCGTCGCCGAAGCCTATCCCGAACTGAAAACCAACGAGCATTTCATGCAACTTCAAGCACGCATCAGCGGACTGGAAAGCGCCATCGCCGATCGCCGCGAGCTATACAACGATGAAGTCAACATCAATAACGTGCGCATCGAACAATTCCCGGATGTCATAATTGCGCGCATGTTTCATTTCGAAGAGAAACCGCTGCTCGAATTTTCCGTCGCGGAGAAGACGGATGTCGACATGAAGGCTTTGTTCAACCATTGAACAACGTGAATCTGAGTTTCGACAGGCATGCCTGGATAGGTATTGTCGCCGCAGGCATGTTCCTGCTCATCGCCAAGGCACCCGCGGGCCTTCAGCACTGGCACATCGCGGCCTTCATCGCGGCGATGGCCTTGGCTGCATGGATATTCAATCATCGTCGCTACCGCAGCATCGCCGACACACCGACCTCGCGCATCGTGTCAGCCGCGCAAGGCTATACCGAGATCACCGGAATAGGCCGTGCGATCGAAGGTCCTCTCGTCTATTCGCCGCTCAATGGCTTGCCTTGCCTGTGGTATCGCATCGAGGTCGAAAGCAGAGATTTCGGCGGCAAGTGGCATCACGATTACACCGATGTGAGCGATGCATCCTTCATAATCGATGACGGTAGCGGCCGCTGTGTCGTCGATCCAGAGCACGCAAATGTCATAACAAGACAGAAGGACGTCGTGAAGGAGACCAATCGCCGCAGCACCCAGTGGTTGTTGATCGCGGGCACGCGCATTTCCGCCATCGGACATTTCGTCTCGCACAGCGTTGCCGTCGATCGTCCAGCGATAAGTGTTGAAGTGCGGGACAAGCTGGCGGACTGGAAGCAAACCGGCGCAGCCAAACGCTTCGACCTGAACAAAGATGGCGAACTCAGTCTGCAGGAATGGGAGCTTGCTCGCGCTGCCGCCAAGCGCGAGGTCGAGAAGGAGCGCAGCGAAGCCAGCTACGTGCCGGACTCGCATTCGCTCACTAAACCGCCGGATGGCAGTCCCTTCATTATCTGCGACGTGGATCCCGAAAAACTTGGGCGCCGTTATCGGCTGCAAGCGTGGGGATGCTTGCTGCTATTTTTTTGCGCGCTTGTCGGCGCAGCGTGGCTGAAGGTTAATTTGCGGTAGCGGCGAGTGTGTATTCGAAGATGTATGAATGCTTGCCGTCGGCAATGTCAATCGTCATCGCGCCAGCAAGGCCTGCGAGCTGATCTGTGCCGGAGTCCGGCACGACGGTGACGGAAAGTTGCGGGGTGCCGCGCGTCATCGTGCCACTGTGTTGTAGTGCAAAGCTGCCGCTACGCCCATGCAGCTTGCCTGCTACGCGCTCCATCGCAACATAGCCGGCCGAGCCTTTGATGTCGGTCATGACGGCCAGCATCTGCCCCCTGCTGCTTGCTTCCAGATCGCCATGAAACTGTTTGTCGAGCGACATCCGGCCCACACTTGGATCGCCTACATTTTCTTCCGGTGCCTGCGGATTCAGTTTCACTTCAAATATTCCAATTGCATGCATGACAATTCCTTCACAACAATTCCTTCGCTATGAATTTCACGATCCCGCTTTGGACTCCAGCGCTTCCCAACGTTCAAGATGCTTCAACAACTCTTGTTCGATAACTTCGAGACGGGCTTGCAAGATCGCCGCCTCTTGCGGCGCGCTGCTGTAGAGCGCCGCGTCCGCTAGACGAGTTTGAATGCTGCTCTGCTCCGTTTCGAGCGCCGTAATCCTCGCGGGTAATTGCTCCAGCTCGCGCTTTTCGTTAAAGCTGAGTTTGCTACCAATCTTTTGCGCCTTGGCTTTTTTTTCTTCCGCGACGGGAACCAGCGGTTTCGTTGCAGGCTTCACGTCATCCGCCGCGGGCCGCTGACGTAACCAATCGGCATATCCGCCCGCATACTCTTTCCAAATTCCATCGCCGTCCGCAGCAATCGTTTGCGTCACGACATTATCGAGAAAAGTACGGTCGTGACTGACGAGAAATACCGTTCCGTCATAATCCTGCAACAGCGTTTCCAATAACTCCAAGGTCTCGATATCGAGGTCATTCGTCGGCTCGTCCAGCACCAGGATGTTGGCGGGCTTGGCGAACAGACGTGCCAGCAGCAAACGATTGCGCTCCCCACCCGACAGCGACTTCACCGGCGAGCGCGCACGAGAAGGCGCGAACAAGAAATCGCCGAGATAGCCGATGACGTGCTTGCGCGAATTGCCGATCTCGACATAATCGGAGCCGGGACTGATCACTTCGGTGAGCATCGCCTCCTGATCGAGCGCCGTGCGGAACTGGTCGAAGTAAGCCACTTGCTGCTTTGTGCCGTGGCGTATGCTGCCGGCATCCGGCTCCAGATCGCCGAGGATCAATTTGAGCAGCGTCGTTTTGCCCGCGCCATTGGGGCCGATCAAGCCGATGCGGTCACCGCGCATGATGCGTGCAGAGAAATCATTGATCACCCAACGCTTGGCCGCGCCTTCGCCAAAAAATTTTCCTGCGTGTTGCAGCTCCGCAATCAACTGCCCGCTCTGATCGCCGCGTTCCAGCGCAAAACTGACCTTGCCCAGTTGTTCGCGGCGTGCGGCGCGCTGACGTCGCAAATCTTCGAGGCGGCGTACGCGGCCTTCGTTGCGCGTGCGACGCGCCTCGATGCCTTTGCGTATCCACACTTCCTCCTGCGCCAGCACCTTGTCGAATTCCGCGTTGCTCTTGCCTTCCATCTCCAGCATCTCGGCCTTGCGTTTCTGATATGCGCCGAAGCTGCCCGGAAAGCTCACGAGCGTGCCGCGGTCCAGTTCGACAATGCGCGTTGCGACGCCATCCATGAAACTACGATCATGCGTAATGAGTACCACGCCACCGCGAAATGCGCGGATCAATTCTTCCAACCACGCGATCGCATCGATGTCGAGATGATTGGTCGGTTCGTCGAGCAGCAAGAGTTCCGGCTCGCCGGCGAGTGCTCGCGCCAGCGCGACACGCTTGATGCCGCCACCCGAAAGGCTCGCCACCTGTGTGTCGCCATTCAATTTCAAATGCTGGAGAACCTGTTCCACCTTGTGCTGCATCGCCCAGCCGTTGGAGGAGTCGAGTTGATGCTGAAGCGCTTCCAACGTGTCCATAGCCGATTCGTCGCCATGTGCGAGCGCATTGGCCGCAGCGTGGTAATCGGCGATCAAACGCGCCGCATCGCCGACGCCTTCCGCCACCGTTGCGAACACGTCGCGGTCGAGAGCGAAGTCGGGCTCTTGCGAAACATAAGCGAGTTTGAGACCGGGTTGGCGCCACAACGTGCCGTCGTCGAGTTTTGAAAATCCGGCCATCGCGCGCATCAAGCTGGATTTGCCCGCACCGTTGCGCCCGATCAGCGCCACGCGCTCGCCGGGCTCCAGCACAAGTTCGGCATGATCGAGGAGCGCCACATCGCCGAACGCAAGGCAAGCATTGTCGAGGGTGAGCAGCGGCATAGATGAATCACAAATTCGGAACAACGGAGGGCGCGATTCTACTCCCTGCGGCACGCAAATTATCGCGATGCGGACGTCGCTCCCACGGTAAAAGCGCAACACCGAAGCCGTGGGAGCGACGTCCGCGTCGCGATACACCACGGACCAGCTACAATATGCGCCGCCCTGGAAAGTTACGCTCCTCGTAGTTCAATGGATAGAACGGCCGCCTCCTAAGCGGCAGATACAGGTTCGATTCCTGTCGAGGGGACCATGATGAATTCTGGGTGTGCTATGACAAAGCCATAACCGCTATCGTTTGTCGAACTTGTAGTTGTTCGCAATATCATTGCACATGCAGTTGCTATCCCGATCGGATCGCAACGAATAAAACATCCTGATGAATAGTTCGTAGAGCGGAACTCCTTGGTTCCGCCGGGGAGGCGGCCCCACGCGTATGCTCAACGCAATTCCGCTTTTGTCGTCGGCTCCCTCAGCCAATTTTCGATTGACTGATACATATTTTCCCCCAACGACGTCAGTGTTTTGCAAGTGCCGAACAAACCGAGACGGGTCTTCTGATATCCGTTGAAACTTCCCGCAACGAAGCCTCCGTCGATCAACTCACCACTCATTCTCAACCATTTGCCGGTGCCATCCTTGTCGCGCAGGTCAATCTCCGTCACTCTGAGGACGAGTTTGCGGCCGCGGAATTGGAGGATATCTTCGTCGGTGACGAACAATTTTACCGGTAGCGGTGGATCGGCGTCTTTGGCATCGTCGACGAAATCTTTTGTCATTTGACTCGTCCATTTACAGGCCGCGATTTCATCGTCGATGACGCCAGGTGCGGCCAATAACTCCTTACCCAGGGCAATCGGCTCGTTCGGATGCAAGCCGGTACATGCGCTATCGCACACAAGCGAATCCGAATCCTTGATCCAGTCGGCAATATCGCTACCAAGATTGTTGGCGAGGTTGGCGATAGAATCGCAGACGGTATAAGCCGTTGAGGCCATGCTGCGATCTTCGAAGTTTTTTACCGCGAGCCATTTGCCGTCCGAATACACTTTTGCCTGGATGCCGAGACGGCGTTTGCGGTAGTCCCCCGGCGGCGGCGCGTTGAGCAGCGTGACTTGCAGTGCGAGTACGCGGCCCGCATCGCGCTTTTCGGCATCCTGACTGACCGTCACCAAGCCCGGTGCATTGCTGATCACAGAGCGCACCAGACTTCCGCGCCAGTCGCATGCGTTTTGCATATAGGGCGGCGCGACGAGACCGGGCGCGTCGCCCACCGTTGGCGAGACAATGAGTTTATCCATCGCAGCATGCGCTGGCATGGCCAAGCTCAATGGCAGGAATGCCATCAGTGCGAAGAGGTGTGATTTCAT
>DASUGV010000341.1:0-4052 GCA_036273835.1 Rhodocyclaceae bacterium | reverse complement strand
GACCGCCTGATCGGCGAATTCATGCTCTCTTGCAATGGCGAGCAAAGATTGCAATTGGCCCCAGCGGCGCGATGAGCCGTTGGTGTAAGCGCGGTGCGCGACCATTGCACGACGATAGCATAATTGCGCCGCACGCAGCGTTGCCAACGCATGGGCGCGGCGATACATGAGCTTGAACCATTTCTCGCCGAGTCCACGCGACAAAACGATATAGGCTTCCGTGAAATGTTTGAGCAGCCGGTCCGCACTACTCGCAGCCGTTTTATTGGCAGAATCGAGCGGGAGCTTGGCCTGGTCGAGCAATTTTTCCATGCGCTTGAGGACCGAATCGGCATGGACGAGCAGTTGCTCGAACTGTTTCAGCTGGCTGCGTAAATTGTCGGAGTTGCCTGGAACGGCGGCGATGCGCTGAATGAGATTGTCGATCAGCAACAGGGGCTGATCCTGCGGAAGATCGTCCATTATCTGCGTCAGCCCGGTCGGGCTCACGGTGTGCGGATCCGCATACACGCTGCGAGGCAGTATGTTCATCAATGCTGCGGGCAGATGAATATCCAACTTTGTTCTCAACTTTCAATACCGGTGTTTAGCTGTCCAACAGCTGCTGTGCGACAGCGCACAGACTCGAAGGGCATTATCCGGGGATGATCGACGTCATGCAGGCAGGATTGACTTGTCGGCGACGAGTGGTGCCGCCGGAGGTACGTCAGGCTATTTGGTTAGCGTGTTCGAGGCGATTCGACACGATATTTCACGAACCGTCATCGGATTCGTTTTGCGATGCGAATTACGCTGGCATGTCCGGATCGAGCATGCGTTCGATCAGGGTGATGCGATCGCGAACCATGAGTTTTTGTTTTTTCAGGCGGCGCAGCCGCAGGTCGTCGCTTGCGGGATCTTGAAAAAGCATCGCAATGCTATCGTCAAGTTGACGGTGTTCCGCGCGTAACGAGTCCAGACGATGGTGCAGACTCATGGCGTTTTCAATCACGTCGTTCATCGCCAGACACCTCCAGCTTTGCTGACAACGGTCGTTACTTCATCTGTAAGGACAGACCAACCACTTGCCATTGACATTTGTTTGCACAAAATTGCCACTAATTTGCAAACGACGGTTGAGATTATTGCATTTAGGGACGACATTGTTTGTAAGCAATTTCCCTGATCCGCGTCGGAAGCGGGTGCTTTGGGCAACTTGACGGAGGGCGTGCCATGCAAGTTGTATTCAATAACACCATTCTTTACGTAGTAGCCTATCCAACAGTCGATGGCATCGAGGTTATAGACAAAAGACGCGGTCGCGGCGCGCTACTTTGCGGCGGTACAGCAGAGCGTTTCAAGCGCGAATTGGCCGATGCGCTGACGCACGGCGATCAGGCCGACGATCTGGACCCGTTCATCGATAACTTCGATGCGTTGATGACCCAGCCAGCGATCTATCAATAGCGTTATCCTCTACCTCCCACGTTACATTTTTATGTAACAGGAGGTACGAGTGAGCAAGGCATTTACCAAAGAATCGGAAGTAGAGGCCGACGAACCCGAAGCGGCATCGCAATTGCCTGCCGGCACCAAGAATTACATGACGCAAGCGGGTTATCTGCGTTTGAAGGCGGAGCTGGATCAGTTGCTTCGTGTCGAGCGGCCCGATCTCGTGAAAGTTGTGGCGTGGGCCGCATCCAATGGCGATCGCTCGGAGAATGGCGATTACATTTACGGTAAGCGACGTCTGCGCGAGATCGACCGGCGCATTCGCTTCCTCATCAAGCGCCTGGAATCAGCAACGGTCATCAACCCGGCGGAACAAGAGAACACCGGGCAGGTATTTTTTGGTGCGACCGTACGCGTCACCGATGCCGATGGCATTGAGGCCGATTATCAGATCGTGGGCGTGGACGAGGCCAACGCATCGAATGGCAAGATCAGTTGGATATCGCCGTTGGCGCGTGCGCTGCTCAAAGCGCGCGAAGGCGATACTGTCAAGGTCGCCAGTCCGGGTGGGCTACGCGAGATCGATATTCTGGAAATCCGCTATCAATGAACGTGTTCTTTACGGACGGTCGTCCGACCGCGATCCTGCCGATCCATCTGGCATATTTGCGCTGCGCCTGCGTCGCATCACAGCCGCACGATGCGGCAGCTCGATGATGAAGCGCGCGCCATGTTCCGGCATGGATTCCGCCCAAATGCGGCCGCCATGCCGCTCGATAATGCGCCGTACGGACGCCAAGCCGATGCCGGTGCCCGAAAAACCCTGGTTCGTGTGAAGCTGCTGGAACGGCTGGAATAGCCGTTTGGCATGAGACATGTCGAACCCGACACCGTTATCGGCCACTACGAAACGTTCGTGTTCGGCTTCGTCGGTGGCGGTGACGGTGATGACGGCCGGACGCCGCGCGCGGGTAAACTTCCACGCGTTGTGCAATAGGTTGGAGAGCGCGTTGCGCAGCAAAGCTTCGTCGCCTTCGGTGCGCATACCTTGCTGCACTTCGAATTGCACCGCGCGATTCGGCTCCGCGAGTTTCAGCTCTTCCATGATTTCCTGGGCGATGGCGGAGAGATCCACACGCTGAATACTGAGCGGTTGCCGCGACACGTTGGCCAGGCTCAACAGTTCGTCGATCAATTCTCCCATGCGCACGCTGGCGCGGTAGATGCGATCCAGATATTCGCGGCCATGCTCGTCGAGTTTGTCGCCGTAGTCTTCGCGTACCGCGTGCGCAAAGCCATTGATGGCACGCAGCGGTGCGCGTAAATCGTGGGAGATCGAATAGCTGAAGGCGATCAGTTCGCGGTTGGACTGTTCCAGTTCCGCAGTGCGGCGTCCGACGCGCGCTTCCAATGACGTATTCATACGAGCCAGTTCGAGACGCGCAAGCTCGCGTCTGCGCGCATCGTAGTAAGTGAACGATGCGAGACAGCCGAGCAGCGCTATCGTCAGTAGCGCGCCTGCCAACAAGCGGTCGCGCATCGCCCGGAAATTTTCCAGCGCGGCGGATTCCGGGCGCGAAACTGCGACGATCAAAGGATAGCCAACAACATGACGGAATGCCGTGATGGCTGGCAAATCATCTGTATCGATCAAACCGCTATAAAATTGCGTACGCTGTTTGCCGGCATACGGAAAATCCGGAGTTTGCGACAGTGACGATCCCATCAGTCTATCTTGCTCTGGATAGTGCATCAGCACATGTCCGTCGGATGTCAGCAGCGTGATTTCATCTTGTGAAGTCGAATGGACATCGTCATAAAATGCTTCGAAATATTTGACGCCGATCAGCGCATGAACGATGCCGATCAATTCTCCATTGGATGTTACGGCGCCATGTTCGATAGGGATGTACCAGCTCGGGTTGACTGCGCTGCCCAGTTTGAGCGGCAAGGAGATACGCGTCGGTGCTTGGGGATTCATCAGCCAGGGCAACACAGCGATCGGCAGCGGCACCACGTCGTAAGGCAGATCACGCTGCGAAACGGTGACGATAGGTTTGCCGTAATTGGTGATCGCGCCGAGAATTGCGGCTTGTGGCGTGGCCGATGACCATTCGGTCGCGGTTTCGCGCAGCCGCTCGACAGTCGCCGTGTCGATACCGCTGACTACGAACCTGCCTCCGCCAAGTATGCCGGCGAGCGATTGCAGGGCGCTGTCGACTTCGCCGAAAGTGCGTGTGACATGTTCGTCCAGCGCACGGCTCAGACTGCCCAGTTCCGCTTCCTGGTTACGACGCTCATAGATGCGATCCTGTGCGACGAGCAACCAGGTGCCGAGTGCCAATAGCAACGCAACGAGAGCGTATGCTCCGAAAATATGCAGTGCCAGACGCACCGACAAATGGAATGAATCAGAATTCGCCAGACGAGTGCGCATACTGGTTGCAATTTTGCATTGTTGTCAAACCGTATTTCGCGTTCATGAGCACTGCAATAATAATGTCACCCCGCTCGAATGGATGGTCTTGAATTGTTCGGCCGTGCCCCCATATCTGCGTTGCCAATTATTTGTAATGGAGGATTGTGATGTCTGACCCGGTAAGCGCACAAGCAGAAAGTAC
>DASUGV010000340.1:0-4898 GCA_036273835.1 Rhodocyclaceae bacterium | reverse complement strand
GTGGATGCCTTCCACCCTTGCTGCCAACACGGTTGAGCCAAACGGGGCCTGGAATTTATTGTTGTGTGCCATTGTGGGACTGCTATTGATTGCTGCCGTACTTTATCGTCGCCAACTGCGCGATAGCGCGGTACGCACCCAGGCCTTGCAACTCTCCGAGGAACGTTTTCGGGTCATTATTGAAGGGGCCAATGTCGTTGCGTGGGAATATGACGTTGGCACCGATTATTTCACCTATGTTTCGGCGCCCGGTCAGCAACTGTTAGGTTTTCAGATCGAAGACTGGCAGAAACCCGGATTCTGGCGTTCGCGCCTGCATCCGGACGACCGTGAAATTGCTTTGGCATTCCTGCGCGATCAATCGACACCGCAGCCGCCGCACGAATGCGAATATCGTATGCTGCGTGCCGACGGTCACGAGATCGTGGTGCGCGATTTGCGCGCGCCGATGAAGAGCACGCGTGGAAATGCTGCCAGCATGCGTGGCATTTTCGTCGATATCACCAGCCACTCCGCCTCGGCCGCTTTGCTTGAAGACAGCGAAGCGCGCTTTCGCAGCACCTTTGAGCAGGCGACGGTGGGAATGGGCTTATGTGCGGTGTCGGGCCGTTTCATTCGCGTCAACCGGCGTTACTGCGACATCAGCGGCTATTCCGAAGAGCAGTTGCTGATGCGCGATTTTCGCGAAATCACCCATCCCGATGACATCGAAACCAACGAGCGTCTACTCGACGAATTGGTGATCGGCAATAGCGAAACTTTTTCGATCGAAAAACGTATCTTGCGTCCTGGTGGCCAGTTCGTCTGGGTGCATCTGACCATGTCGCTGGTCAAGTCGCGTCGCAGCGGCCCCAGCCAGTTCATGGAAGTGATCGAGGATGTCACTGCGCGAAAGCACGCCGAATCGGGATTACGCGAGAGCGAAGGGCGCATGCGTTCCATTCTGTCCGCGATGCGCGAAGGCGTCGTTATGCGGGATGCATTTGGCGAAGTGATTCTCGCCAATGCTGCGGCCCGGCGTATTTACGGTATCAGTTCGGACGATGCCTTTCCGCCCATGCTCGATCCGCTGGCTGTCAAATACCTGCATGAGGACGGCTCGCCCTGTCCGATCGACGAATTGCCAGGCTACCGCGCTATGCACCAAGGACGCTCCGCTTCTGCGGTGGTCGGCATTCAGCGGCGCGACAATTCGTGCATCTGGTTCGTGACGCGCGCCGAACCCTTGAGCAAAGACGAGCGTAGCGGTTTGCATCCGGTGGTGCTGACCTTGTCCGATATCACTGCGCAGCGGCGTGCCGAAGAAGAGTTGCGCCTGGCTGCCACCGTGTTCGACAGCAGCATCGAAGCTATCATGATCACCGACGCCAAGCGGAATATCCTGTCGGTCAACAAAGCTTTCAGTGCTCTGACCGGTTTTACCGCGGCAGAGGTGACTGGTCAGACGCCGACACTGCTCTCATCCAATCGTCATGACCTCGAGCACTACGAGACCATCTGGTCGGAAGCTCGTAGTCAAGGATACTGGCAAGGTGAAATCTGGCAGCGACGTCGCAATGGCAGCGAATTTCCGGAATGGCTCTCCATCAGCGCCGTGCGCGATCGCTCCGATGTCATCACTCATTTCGTTGCGGTGTTTTCGGACATCACCGAGCGCAAGGCCGCCGAGGCACGCATTGCATTCCTCGCTCATCATGATCCGCTGACGACGTTGCCCAATCGCACATTGTTCCAGGACAGGCTCGAACAGGCGCTGGCGCGCGCAGAACGCAACCATATGATGGTTGCATTATTGTTTCTCGATCTCGATCGGTTCAAAACCATCAACGATTCGCTTGGTCATCTCGCGGGCGACCGTTTGCTGCAATCGGTGGCCGAACGCCTTCAGCATTGTGTGCGCGACACCGACACCATTTGCCGCCAGGGCGGCGACGAATTTCTGATCGTACTGGCCGATATTACGGATGCCGACATTCCCGCACGCATCGCCGACAAAATTCTGCGTCGCTTGTCCGAGCCATTTGAAATTGACGGACACACTTTGGGTACGTCCTTCTCCATCGGTATCGCGGTTTATCCTACGGACGGACAGGATGCCGATGGTCTGATGAAAGATGCGGATACAGCCATGTATCACGCCAAAGAAAGTGGCCGCAATACATATCGCTTCTTCACGGAGTCGATGAACGCCAACGCGCTCGAACGTCTCGAATTGGAGAACCTCCTTCGCCAGGCGCTCGACCGCAACGAGCTATTGCTCAACTATCAACCGCAGATCGATCTGATCACGGGCGAGATTCTCGGCGCCGAAGCGCTTATTCGCTGGCAATCCGAAGTGCTCGGTTTCGTTCCGCCGGGGCGCTTCATTTCCATTGCCGAAGAATCCGGCCTCATCATTCCAATCGGTCGTTGGGTCTTGCGGCAAGCTTGCCTGCATGCGAAAGCCTGGCAAGACAGCGGATTGCCGGCGGTGGCCGTGGCGGTGAATATTTCCGCATTGCAATTTTCCCGCGATGACATCGTCGCCAGCGTGCGCGAAGTTCTACTCGAAACCGGGCTCGCTCCTGATCGACTCGAACTGGAACTCACGGAATCCCTGCTCATGAAACATGCCGATGACGTATTGGATACCATGCAGCATCTCAAGGCGCTCGGCGTGCGGTTATCCATCGACGATTTCGGCACCGGCTATTCTTCGTTGTCCTACCTCAAACGTTTTGCCGTCGACCGCCTCAAGATCGATCAAAGTTTCGTACGCGATATCGTCGATGATCCGGACGATGCCGCTATCGTCCGCGCCATCATTCAACTTGGTCGCAGTCTCAAGCTCGACGTCATTGCCGAAGGCACGGAAGCGCGCGCGCAGGTCGACTTTCTCATCCGCGAAGGTTGCCGCGAAGCGCAGGGATATTATTTCTGCCCACCCGTCACCCATGACGTTTTCATGTCCATTTTGAGAAACGGCATCGGCTCGCATGGCGTAGATATGCGAGTGGCATCGGCAGCCTGATCTCGCCAAGGGCCGATTGTTCGGCACAATAATTGCGACGGAGTTCTCCACGAGCGCTGTGCGTTGATGCGGGAAGTCGCGTTGAACCTTGCCGTTCCCTTATAACGCTGAATCCATGCCGGCCTCGGCGAACTGCCGAATCTTCCGCAGCTCTCGCTTAGTTTCTAAATTCTGCGCGGGAAGGAGAAAAATTCATGTCGTTCATGCTTTTTCTGGTGGGCTGTTTGCTCGTCATCGCGGGCGTCGATTGGGCCTTGATCAGTTCAGGTGTATCCACACAGCATGTGCTGATGGCCTCCCTCATCATGTTGGGTCTTGGCGTTTTGATTGCTGTCACTCGCACACGCTCAAAGGACTTGCCCAAGAATCCCATGATGTGAGTCGTGGCCTTCTAGGCGATCAGAAGGCCAGCCGGCGCCAACTTGAAATATTCCATCGACATGACATCGAAAGATGCCATGGTGGCGGCACTGAACGATCGCGGCGGTGCTGCCGAGGGTACTATTCGCAGCCACACGCTGCGCAATATGGGGCTGTCATCCACCCAGCCGATCAGCATGCCACGATGATGCGCTTCCGCGCAGGCCAGCGATATTTCGGCGAGAGGATCGGCGCAGGTGATGTAGCTGGCATCGCCACGCCAGTTCAGATGATTCACCAAGGCGGCAAGCATTTGGCTCGGCTGGCTTTGCAGAAAACTCACAGGTAGCAGATAGCCTTCATGGCTTTGCCGCAAGGCGTTCGTGAAGGCGGTCGCGGTACCGGCCTTGCTCGATACGCGCACGATAGAATCTCGCGGCAGCGCAACTTCTTGCGCGTCTTCCAGACACCTGAGCGCGCCATAGGATGCGAGTTCAGACCAGACGCCAATCCGGCGCGGCCGTTGCCCTAAACGCGCAATCAGATCGTCGCGCCAACCGGGTGGTGGCGGATGGGCGATGCATCGTCCTGTGACGTGCCATACATTTGTCATATATTCATGTTCGCTCATGTCTTGGCCGCCTCGGTGTCTTCTAGCACGAATGCCGCATGGCCGCCGCCGAAGCCGAGAATATTCGTCAGTACATAACGCACGCGAGGCGGTAGCGTATTTGCGAATTTAATGCCGATGGCATCGTCCAGCCTGTGATCCATTCGTGGCAGACATCTCTTCTCCAGGCATGCTGTCAGCAGCGCGATTTCCGCTGCGCCCGAAGCGCCGAGCGTGTGACCCAGCGCAGTTTTCAGCGTCACGAGCGCTGGCATACGGGTAAAGATTTGGCGAAGGCCTGCGGCCTCCGCAGCGTCGCTGGTGGGACTGCCGGCTGCTTGCACCTTGATTAGATCGATATCCTTGTTCGTAAGTCCGCTCGAATCCAATGCACGTCTGCACATATCGACGACCGCTTGCTTGACGGCACCCGTCGGATCGCTGCCATCGACGACATTCGCGCCGCCTCGGATACGCCAGCGGCTGGGTTGATCGCTGAGGCGCAGCGCGACGACGGCTTCTCCCAGTACCAAACCGTTCCGTGCATGGCCGAAAGGAAGCGCGCGTTCCGGCGCCAACAATTGCAGGGCGGTAAATCCTCCCACGGCGAAAGGGCTTGCTAATTCCATGCTCAACACCAGTGCGTCTGTTGCCATACCTCGTTGAATCTGGCGCGATGCGCTAAGCAGGGCATTGATCGAGGACGTGCATGCGGTCGACACCGTAAAGACGGGCCCCCGCCAATCCAGGCATTCGGCCAGGGAAGCGGCAAAGAAGTTGCAGTCCCATGTACATGTCATACCATTCTCAATGGCGCCGGTGTCGAGCGAGGAGGACGCGATGTATAGCGGTATGTTGCGCTCCTGTGTTGCATCCGCTTGCGCGACAGTCTGTGCAACGAGTTCACGCAAACGGGTG
>DASUGV010000339.1:0-2173 GCA_036273835.1 Rhodocyclaceae bacterium | reverse complement strand
ACCACTGGATACTGCGGAAATTCGCGCACGACGTTTTCGGGCGGATGCATCAGGATGCCCGCATGGGCTTCCCCTAGCATGGCAGTGTCATTGTACGAATCGCCTGCTGCAATGACCTTGAAGTTGAGCGCCTTGAAAGCTTTAACTGCGGCGCGCTTCTGATCGGGCATGCGTAAATGATAGTTCACCACAAAGCCCTTGGTGTCCGTTTCCAGCCGATGACAGAACAGCGTCGGCTGCTTCATTTGCACCATCAGGGGTTGAGCGAATTCATAGAAAGTGTCGGACAAGATGACGACCTGATAGTGCTCGCGCAGGTCGTCCAGAAAAGCGACACAACCCGGCATGGGTCCCATTTTTGCAATAACCGCCTGGATATCGGGCAGGCCAAGTTTCTTCTCGGCCAGGATATTCAACCGGTACTTCATGAGCTTGTCATAATCCGGCTCGTCGCGCGTCGTCCGGCGCAGTTCCGGAATTCCGGTCCGCTCGGCGAATTCGATCCAGATTTCCGGAACCAGCACACCTTCCATGTCGAGACAAACGATTTGCACGATGCGTGCCTTTACTGATATTGGGTTGAGATCAGGCGCGATTGTACACGCTGTCGCATACCAGGCCTGCATTCACCCATACAGCCATATGGTCATGGTGCGTGAATAAATTCACTGTCTTCGTCAACACCCGCAATGTCCCCACACATCCACATTTGTGCGCTCCCCGCCTTCATGCTGAATCAGCAATTGAGCCTTATAGTTGGTGCCAGTGCAGTTGCGTTCGCGCGGCCTGCATGAATTGATAACCGAGCCGAGCACTTGTATCTGCCATTGCGCATCCGCAAAGTACAGCACCATGCGATCGCCCTGCCGTGGTGGAGTGCGCTGCGTCGGGATGTAGCGTTCGCTATTGAGCTTGAGCCGATAGGCGCCCGCCGCATCGCGAAAAACCGCTTGCTTATCGCCCACCCAAGACCAGTGAAATAGTGGCGGTGCATTCCCATTGCGCGACGCGGTAAAGCTACAAGCACAGCCAGGCATGATGTCGGCCTTGTCGAGCGGCAACAGCTTTGTCGCGTCCGGTGCAGCGAAGCTCATGGACGACTCTGTGCAGACAACAAACAGCGCGGCGAGAAGATATCTATATTTCATAATTCACTCTTGTCTTGTTTCATCATCATTTGAATTTGAAAATATTACCAGCGTGCGTACATGGTCATAAGCTCTGCTGCAAACCACTACCGTACAGCGCCCCGCCACGTTAACATTGGCGACGTGACACAAAGTCCTCCATCTACAGACTCACCCCAAGACCCGCCGCCTGCACCACCGCGCGAACCCGACGCGCTCGACTGCTGCGACAGCGGGTGTGGCGATGCTTGCGTATGGACGATCTACCGTCTTGCCAAGGATAAGTACGACGCCGATCTAGAAGCCTGGCAAATCCGCCAACTACTGAAGGACTAGGATCCTTTGATGGCGTAGATTCCCGGCGCATTGCGCCAATAGCCTTTGTAGTCCATGCCGCAGCCAAACAGAAAACGGTCCGGCGCTTCGATTCCGAAGAAATCCGGCCGCATTCCTGTCTGCGCTTTGTGATCGTGGCGCTTATCCACCAGGACTGCACTCAATACCTCGCTTGCGCCTTCGTTGCGCAGATATTCCATTACCGCGAGCAAGGTGTAGCCTTCATCGAGAACGTCGTCCAGGACCAGCACCGTGCGGCCACGCAGATCGTGAGTTGGACGTACGCGCCAGTCCAGCAGTTTGCCGGTCGTATCGTGACCATAGCGCGTGGCATGCAAATAGGATACTTCGAGCGGAAACTGTAACCTGGTCAATATTTGGCCTGCGAGTACCAGCCCACCGTTCATGACGACGTAGATCAGCGGATCTCGGTCGGCAATGCGCCTGCTGATTGCAACTGCCATCGCATCGAGCGCCTTGTCGACGCCTTCGGCGGATACCAGACATTCGGCCGAGCTCATCGCCTGACGTACATCGTGGAGCAAAATTTCTTTTGGGGTCATGAAGAAATAAAAGTTAGGGGAATCATCTGCGTGATTGTATGCGTCAGATCGAATGGGCGGACTGCTAGAATTAAGCTGTCTTGCAATGATGCGATGCGAAATGCTTGCGCTGTCGCGCACCATCAAGCCGCATGGCGGCTCTGGTAT
>DASUGV010000338.1:0-5435 GCA_036273835.1 Rhodocyclaceae bacterium | reverse complement strand
ATCGCGTATGCACTCAGCATGAATTCGAACAAACCGTTGCGCAGTACTTCGAGCAGAGTCTCGACGACCTGACCACCATGGGCGATCTGCTGTCGGATCTGACGGAAGAAGAACCCAGCACGTCGGCATCCGACGATCTGTCGGCGGCGGCGGACAACGAACTGGTCAAGCTCGTCAACCGCATTATCATCGATGCATATCGGCAAGGCGCTTCGGACATTCACATCGAGCCGCGTCCGGGCAAGGAGAAGACGCTGATCCGTTTCCGCAAGGACGGTTCGCTGGTGCCTTATATCGAAGTGCCCGCCAGTTACCGCAATCCGCTGGCGGCGCGTCTGAAGATCATGTGCGATCTGGATATTTCCGAACGGCGCAAGCCGCAGGACGGGAAAATAAAATTCCGCAAATACGGCCCGCTGGACATCGAATTGCGCGTGGCCACCGTACCCACCGCCGGCGGCATGGAGGACGTTGTCATGCGCCTGCTCGCGCAGGGCGAGCCGCTGCCGCTGGAAGAGTTGGCGTTGTCCGAGCATACGCTTACACGTCTCAAGGATGCCATTACTAAACCGTATGGCATATTCTTCGTCTGCGGTCCGACAGGCTCCGGCAAGACCACGACGCTGCATTCGATTCTCAAATATATCAACACACCGGATACCAAAATCTGGACTGCCGAAGATCCGGTGGAAATTACTCAGCGCGGTTTACGCCAGGTACAAATCAACCGCAAGGCGGGCATGGATTTTGCGACCACGATGCGCGCATTTCTGCGAGCCGATCCAGATGTCATCATGGTGGGCGAAATGCGTGACATCGAAACCGTTACCATTGGTCTAGAGGCTTCGCTCACAGGTCACCTCGTGTTCTCGACCTTGCATACCAATAGCGCGCCAGAGTCTGTGGTACGGTTGCTCGACATGGGCATGGATCCGTTCAACTTCGCCGATGCCTTGCTGGGCGTGCTTGCGCAGCGTCTGGCCAAGCGTTTGTGCAAGCACTGCAAGTCATCGCACGTTGCGAACATTGAAGAGATCGAGGCGCTACTTACTGAATACTGCGAAGATATGCGCAAGACCGAGAGCTTTGCACGCGACATCGAAACGGCGCGCACGCGCATTCTCGATGATTGGCGCAAACAGTTTGCAGACGAGAAAGGTAACTTCACGTTGTATCAGGCAGTGGGTTGCGCCGAATGCAGCGAGACAGGTTACCGCGGCAGGGTTGGCTTGCACGAGTTGATGTTGGGTACGGATGCGGCCAAACGCCGCATTCAAAGTCGTGCGCTGGGCGCGGACTTGCTGGCGACTGCGCTGGAAGATGGCATGCGTACGCTACGCCAGGACGGCATCGAAAAAGTGCTTGCCGGTATGACTGATATGACGCAGGTACGTAAAGTTTGTTTGAGGTAAATGCCCCTGTCCATGTGTGACTTGTAAAACGGATGCCGTGAAGTATCTCCGCGAGACACACGAATTAACTTGTCGCATTTGCCGCCGTTGACTATCCCAACATAGGGTGCCCTGTTTTTGATGTGGGCACCTGGGAATGAAACGGGATGTTCGGTGTGCGAGTTAATCGAGCGGGAGAAATTCATGGCTCAGGCAATAACGACAGCAAACGATAGTGTGCGCAATTTTGGCGGAGTAGAATCCAGCCTCGGCAGCCTCGGCCGCAGCGCAGCACCGCTGGCTCCCGGCGATGTCGCGCACGTCTTCTCGTTGCCTGACGCCGACATGGAAATGTTCGATCTCGCGCAAGCGCTGCGGCGTCACATTGTGGTGCTCTACTTTTACCCGCGTGACAGCATGCCGTCGAGCAAGCGCATGGCGATCGAATTCTCCGATAATGAGGAGGCTTTCACGCACTGCGGCGCACAGGTAGTGGGAGTGAGCCTGGATGATTGTTTGACGCACGCCGCTTTTTGCGACGAGCATGGATTGTCGGTCAAGTTATTGTCGGATAGCGATGCGGAGGCCTGCCGTCTTTATGGCGTTTGGCAGGAGCGCGAAGTAGGCGGCGTGCTAAGGCCCACCGTGCAGCGCAAAACATTTATCATTGGCCGTGACGGATTGATTCATCATATTTTCGACGACATCGGCCCGCAGGACGATCACGCGGCGCAGGTATTGGAACTCGTACAAGAACTAGCAAAGGGCAAAAATGGAAATCGCCAAGAACACGGTCGTCACACTTAATTACACTGTCCACGATCCGGATGGCAACATGGTTGACGATGGCGCACAACCGCTGGTTTATCTGCATGGCGGTTACGATGGCATTTTTCCGTTGCTGGAAGAAGCCCTGCACGGCAAAAACGTCGGCGAGAAACTGCAGCTCAAGCTGCAACCGGACGACGCGTTCGGCGAATATGACGAAGAGCTAGTCATGATCGAAGAAGCCAAGCTCTTCCCCGACAATGTCGAAATCGGCATGGCTTTCGAGCGCGTCGGCGAAGACGGCGAAGAAGACATGATCTACCGAATCACCGATATTGCCGAAGACAAGGTCGTCGTCGACGGTAACCATCCATTGGCAGGCATGGCGCTGCTGTTCGACGTGACGGTCGCGGAAGTACGCCCGGCCAGCGCCGAGGAAATTACCCACGGTCACGTGCATGGCGCGCACGGGCATCATCACTAACAGACGCACGAATAAAGCTACTGCGCGACCTGATCTCGCCACTCCGGTGCTCGCCGTACTTCAGTACGACTCCGCTCCTCGTTTCGACCTCGAACCGCTCGCTACGCTTTCTTCGCGCCTTTACATGAAGAACTGGACTTCTCCCCGAGCGCGTCATTCCCGCGAAAGCGGGAATCCACTTCAAGCTCATGTCGTATTTACTCAAGACCTTGGATCCCCGCTTTTACAGGAAGATCGTTCATGCGCGCTTCGCGCCGTGCCGATGTTTGACGCGCTGCGCTATCCCAGCTTAGAATTCGGCCTCTCGGGGTGTAGCGCAGTCCGGTAGCGCGCTTGCTTTGGGAGCAAGATGTCGGAGGTTCGAATCCTCTCACCCCGACCAAGGTTCCCGGTGGCTTTCGCGGGAGCATCGGCCCGAGACCTGCACGAAGGACCGCAACGACTGCCCGTAGCTCAACTGGATAGAGCAACGGCCTTCTAAGCCGTAGGTTAGGGGTTCGATTCCCTTCGGGCAGGCCAGTTTTTGTAGCACCTCGCAGCACCAGTGGCGGCATTAGCTCAGTTGGTAGAGCACTGGATTGTGATTCCAGTGGTCACCGGTTCGAACCCGGTATGTCGCCCCAAATTCAAAAAGCCCGACCCTTGTGTCGGGCTTTTTCTTTTTGTCCGCGCATGGCGTTGGGCGCATCACCCGCTTTGCAGATGGCCGCGGCAAACAAGCGTCAATCAGGGAGCTTCGATTGCTGCGCGTCGCTTTAAGCAGAGTGTTTCGTGAAACAAGGCAATTTAAACAGCCAAGCACCGTGCATATCGCCCAAAGCCATGCCAGCAACGGGTATTTAATCATTTTTTGCAGGCACGCTCTTTGATATTGCATCACATTGTGATGCAATAGCGCCTCTTCAAATCATCCACCTTTGCATGAAACATACTGACCGCGATGCATTGACCAAGTCAGACTTCGAGGCGCTTTCCAATTTACGCTTTCAGATGCGTCGGTTCGAACGCTTCTCTGAAGATATCGTGCATGCCGAAGGCATTACTCCGCTGCAATATCTTTTGCTTCTTCATATCAAGGGGTATCCAGGACGCAACTTTGCCAGTGTGGGAGAGCTTGCTGAACGCTTGCAGGCAAAGCCGCATGGCGTGGTCGCGCTGGTTTCCCGCTGCGAGGCGCATGCGTTTGTACGAAGGCGGCAAAGCAGTACTGATCGACGGCAGGTTGAAGTACATCTGTTAGCGAAAGGGGAGCGCTTGCTAATGCGTCTGGCCGCTTTGCATCGCAAAGAGCTTCAATCACTAACCGATGTTTTTCCAATCCTGTCAATCAACGAGTAGAGGCAATAGTGTACAAGCATGATGCAAGACGAGACTTTGCGGCGGACTCACGGCTGCTTCATACAGTGGGTATCGCAGCGGTCGTTGGCGGGCTGAGCACGATAGCGGCTTATTTCCTGCTTCACCTGATCCGATTTTTTACCAATGTTTTTTTCTTTCAGACCCTGTCGGATGTATTCCATTCGCCCGCCACTCACACACTGGGCCTCGGAGTCATAGTAGTGCCGGTCATCGGTGGCCTGATCATCGGTTTGATGGCGCGTTTTGGTTCGGAGCAAATTCGCGGCCATGGCATTCCAGAGGCTATCGAAGCGATACTTTTCAAGCGGAGCAAAATGTCGCCAAAAGTCGCGGTACTCAAGCCAATATCGTCCGGTATCGCAATTGGCAGCGGTGGCCCGTTTGGTGCTGAAGGGCCGATCATCATGACGGGTGGGGCAATCGGATCGCTGATCGGACAATATTTTCACATAACGGGCGCCGAACGAAAAACACTCCTCGTAGCTGGCGCCGTAGCGGGTATGACGGCGGTATTCGGCACCCCGATCGCCGCAGTGTTGCTTGCCGTCGAATTGTTGCTGTTCGAATTGCGCCCGCGCAGTTTGTTGCCCGTAGCCATCGCATGTGCCGTTGCCGGTTTCGTAAGACCGCTTTTGCTCGATGCGGGACCACTATTTCCGCTTCAGACCTCTCCCATAGGCACGCTGGGGCTACTGTCATGTGTGCTTGCAGGCATAGCGGCCGGTGCATTATCGTGGACGTTGTCGGCATTGCTCTACAAGGTCGAAGACCTGTTCGGCAAATTGCCGATCCACTGGATGTGGTGGCCTGCACTCGGTGGACTGGCTGTAGGCATTGGCGGGTATATGCAACCAAGGGCGCTCGGTGTCGGCTACGACGTGATTGGCGATCTTCTCCAGAATCATCTTGTCGTGAATGTCGTTGTCACGCTTCTGCTGTGCAAAGCCGTCATGTGGGTCATTGCGCTCGGCTCTGGTACGTCAGGTGGTGTATTGGCGCCGCTCCTAATGGTGGGCGCAGGGCTCGGAGTAGTACTCGGCCCGATGTTGCCCGACGGGCACGCCCACGCTGCCTTATGGCCCCTGGTCTTCATGGCGGCAACGCTGGGAGGCATGATGCGTGCGCCCATCATGTCGGTAATGTTTGCATTCGAATTGACGCAAGATGCAAATGCGCTATTACCCTTGCTGACTGCATCGGCCGTTGCCTACGGTTTCACTGTACTGACGATGCCTCGCTCGATTCTGACCGAAAAGATCGCGCGGCGTGGTTACCATATCTATCGCGAATATGGAATTGATCCGCTGGAGCGCCATAGCGTGGATGAAGTCATGGCACGGGACGTCGAGACGATCGATGCGGAAACTCCAATCGTTGAAGCGCTCAGCAAATACTTTGCATCCAGGCAGATGCAAGACACATTACCTGTGATA